>NZ_VWWG01000001.1:0-161108 GCF_011753085.1 Burkholderia sp. Tr-862 | reverse complement strand
CGCGCGCTCACCGCGCGTCTCCGCGTGCCGCCGACGGCAGCGTCGCGACGAGCGTGCGCCAGTCGTCGCGTTCGACCTTGCCCGGCTTGCGCTCGCCGAACAGCAGCGCGACGTGGTCGCCCTGCCGGTCGAACAGTTCGAGCGACGTGACGATGCCGTCGCTCGTCGGCTTCTTCACGACCCATGCGGCGGCGATCAGGCGCTCGCGCACGTGCAGGTTGAAGCCCGGGTCGAGCACGTTGATCCATGCCCCGACCTCGCGCACGTTCGCGACGGGGCCCGTGTGGATCTGGATCATTCCCGCGTTGCCGACGAACACCATGATCGGCTGACCGCTCAGCGCGGCCCGTTCGAGCACGTGACGCAGCGCGCGCTCCGTTTCGACCGGATACGCGTAGTGCGGATCGGCGAGGCGCAGCGCTTGCATGCGGCTCACACCGAAGCGCTGCGTGATGCCGAAGAACTGATGCGTGTCGGTCATCGCGTCCCACGCGGCGCGAAAACCCGCGACGTCGATCTCGGTGTCGGCGCGCTCGGGCGTTTTCGGCGCGGCGGGCACGACGTCGAGCCCCGGCTCCTGCGTCGCCGCGCGCCAGCGTTCGACGAACGCGTCGTACGCCGCGTGATCGCTGTGCGCGCGCAGGTAGACCTTGTGAATCGCGTGACCTTGCGCGTCGAAGAACTGCAGGCTCTTCAGCGGACCGTGCGCGGTCTGGTCGCGCACCGCGAACGCCGACGCCCAGTGACGGTAGAAGATGCGCAGGTCGATGTCGCCGAGCGCGAGGCCGACCGGGCCGTCGTGGCTCATCTGCGCATATTCGCCATCCTTCTCGTGGACGGCCGTGTCGTTGCGCGTGAGCGCCATCACGCGGCCGAGGCGCGGCATTTCCTCGAACATCGCCGGAAAACGCGCGTCGAGCCGCACCACGTGCTCGCCGACGAACGCGGCGAGCGCCTCGCCTTCGCTGACGCCGAGCGCCTGTGCGACGTCGCGGTTGCGCAGCTGGCGCTCGGTCTTGAGCTTGACGAACGCGTCGCGCAATGCGGCGACCGCGCGGGCCGGCGCGGCCGGCTGACCGGGAAGGGCGGAATGCATCATGTCGGACTCCTTCAAGTAACGGTTGGGCAGGAACGCGCGGTGGCGCGCTTCAGAAATCCACCTTCATGCTGACGGCGACGGTGCGCCCGGACGACGTGTACGCGTCGAGCACCTGCGCATCGGACGCGAGGCCGCGCACGTCCGACCAGTTCCAGTACTTGCGGTCGAACAGGTTGCGAATGCCGATGGTGGCGCTCACGTGCTTGTTGAAGCGGTAGCCGCCGCGCAGGTCGACGACGAACGACGACGGCGGCGCGAAGCACGAGGTTCTGGCCCCCGGGCACGCGCCTGCCGGGATGTCCTTGTCGCGCTTCGCGGCCTGGAACAGCAGGTCGGTCTGCACGAACCAGCGCTCGCCCGGTTCGTAGCGCACACCGAACACGGCCGAGAACGGGGTGACCGTATCGAGCGGCTGACTGGCCGCGCCGTTGTCCTGCGTCGAGCCCTTCGTGAACGCCATCGCCGTCTTCAGCGTGATGCCGTTGGGCATGACCCATTCGGCGCGGCCTTCGAGGCCGTGGATGCGCGCGTCGGCGAAGTTCACGTACTGGAACACGAACGGGTCGGCCGGCCGGCCGCTGCCCGCGATCGTCGTGCGCGAGATGAAGTTGCGGTAGCGGCCGGTGAACGCGGCCGCGCTGTAGCGCACGACGCCGTAGCCGGTGCCGGCCTTGCCGCGCAGGCCCGCTTCGAACGTGTCGCTGGTTTCGGGCTTCAGTTTCGGGTTGCCGATCGATGTGTAGCCGTACACCGGGTTCGAGAAGCTGCTGTTCACCTGGTCGGGTGTCGGTGCGCGGAAGCCGTGCGCGTATTGCGCATACGGAATCAGCGCGGGCGTGATCTCGTAGAGCACCGCGACACGCGGCGACACTTCGTTCGCGCTCGTCGACACGGCCTTGCCGGTGAACAGCGGATCGTTTTCGGTCGGGCTCAGCCGGTACGTGTCGAAGCGCAGGCCCGGCGTGACGAGCAGGCGGCCGTAACCGATCCGGTCCTGCACGAACGCGCCGAACAGCGTGTAGTCGGTGTCGGGAAATGCCTTGTTCGGGAATGCTTCGCCGACGCCCGGCACCGTGCCGTCGCGCAGGTTCGTCACGCGCGACAGGCTGCCGTCGACGCCATACAGCAGCTTGTGCGCGAACGGGCCGGTCGCGAAGCCGCTTTCGGCGAACGCGGAGCCGCCGAACGTGCGCTCCTTGTACTGGTTGTCCCGCGAACGCGAAGGCGTCCCGCCACGCGTCTCGAACGCGTACTGGTCCTGCTTCGCGTCCTGGTAGTAGAACTGCACGTGCGCGGTCTGGAACCAGCGGAACGCATCGTCGCGGAAGTCGTAGTCGACGCTGAAGCGGTTGCGCTCGAGCCGGTCGTTCGTCGTGAGGCCGAGCGTGGTCGGCGGGTTGATCGCGGACAGCACGTCGGTGCTCACGCGCCGCTGCACCGTCTCGGCGGTGAACTTGATCGTGTCGCGCGTGGTGGGCGTCAGCGTCAGCTTGCCGAGCAGCGATTCCGAATAGACGTCCTGCGGGTTCGACGTCGTGCGCAGCGTGCTCGCCGAATTGTTGCTGCCGCGCGTGTCGACTTCGTGGCCGCGCCGGCCGTCGGCGATGATCATCCCCTGCACGCGGTCGTTGCCGCCCGCGGCCGACACCGTCGCGCCGATGCTGCGGTCGGCCGAGTCGTAGCTCGGCCGGAACGAGAAGTAGGTGGGCTTGCCGTAGATCGACAGGAGGTCGCGCGGATCCTTCGTGATGAAGTTCACCGCGCCGGTCAGCCCGTCGCTGCCGTATAGCGCCGATGCCGGCCCGCGCAGGATCTCGATGCGCTTGAGCGTGTCGAGATCCGCGTAGTCGCCTCGCCCGGCTTCGAGCGGCCCGAACGAGAACGCGTTCGGCAGGCGGATGCCGTCTTCCATCAGCAGCACGCGATTGCCTTCGAGGCCGCGGATGTTGATGCTCGAATCGCCGTCGCGGCCGCCGCCGAGCGCGGCGCTGCCGGGGCGATACGCGGTGCGGCGCACCGTGACGCCCGGCTCGTAGCGCAGCGCGTCCTTGATGTTGGTGGCCTGCTGTTCCTCGAGATCGTCGTCGGTGATCACCGACACGGACGCGGCCGTGCGGCTTGCGGCGGTGGCGGTACGGGTGGCCGTGACGGTGACGGGGTCGAGCAGCGCCGCATCGCCGCGCGTGGATGCGGCGACGCGGGCGGCAGGTGGCGGGTTGGCGCCTTGCGGCGACGAATCGGCGGAAGCGGCGTAAGCGGGGGCGGCGGACAGGCCGAACAGCGCGGCACAGATCGGCCGCCGCGCCAGCGGATAGCAATGCACAGGTGGTCTCCCATTGACGATAACGAGCCCGAAGGCTGGCTGGGTGACGCGTTCACCTGGCTGGCCCGTTCGCGCGCGACAGGCGGCGAACGGAGAATTGAACGGAACGAATGATTCTGTCAGTGTAAATGAGAATCATTATCAATACAAGAACGGAAAAACGGCGGATGCGGACACGCGCCGTCGGCGCGGCTCGGGCGAGCCGCGCGGGGATAAATTCGGGAAAGACGGACGCTAGGCCAGCGCTTCGATGCGAATCAGCAGGTTGCGCGCATGCGCAATGAACGCATCGTGCGTCGCGCGATCGCCGTGGCCTTCGAAGCCGGTTTGTTCGGCGAACGCCAACTGTTCGGCGTAGAGGTCGACGAGTGCGCGGCGTGTGTCGGGCGGTAGCGTGCGAATCATCGAGACGAGCAACAACTCTTGCGCGCGCAGCATGCCGGACAGCGATTGGGGGTTCATGCCCACCTCCTCGAACGATGCGGCGGCGTGCCGCTCATTTCATAGTAGGTGGTGGGCGCGCGCAGCGGAAATCAGCCGGCGGCCGTCGCGGCGCGTGCATCGCGCACGATCTGCGCGACGCGCTCGACAAACTCGGCGTCGACGCTCGACAGCGCTTCGCGCTTGCCGTCGGGCATCTCGACCATCAACCGGTACGTGATGTCCTGCGTGGTCCAGGCGAGATAGCCGACGACGGCGAGCATCACGCCGACGACCAGCGCGCCGCTCGATCCGCCAATGCCGCCGGCGATGGCGGCGGCCACGCCGATCAGCGAGATCAGCCACGGCACGAGGCGATTCTTCGGGATCTTGACGACGTCGACGTTGCGGATGTCACGCAGCGGAAAGACTTGCCCGGCGGCCGACAGGCCGTTGCGCGTGATCGTCACGCCGCGTTCGTTGAATGCGTTTTCCATCGTGTGTTGCGTGGACGAAAACGCGCAGCGTAGCAGACTTCGTTGCCGCGTCAAACGAGACCGAGTGCCGCACGATGCGTGCGGGCCGGTTGCGCCGCGGGTTGAGGGGGAATCAGAACTGCAGCCGGCCGTCGCCGTACAGGCGGCCCGGCACGTGCGACGCGACGACCTCGGCGATCTCTTCGTCGGTCGATTCGGCTGGCACGATCTGGCGCCGCGCGGGCGCGTCGAGATGCATCGTCCATTCGACGAGCCGGTACGGGCGGCCCCACGGGCGCTGCATTTCCACCGACACGCGGCAGCTCTGGACCGGTAGCGAATGCTGGCGCGTCAGAAGCGCGTGCAGATGGCTGTAAACGGTATCTTCGATCATCTTGGCCTCCGATCCTGTCTTGTGGGCAGTTGATGGCGGTGCCGTAGCGGTTCTCAAAAAAAAAGCCGCCGATGCTCAGGCGGCCAACAGGGGGGGTGGAAGCATCCTCTCAGCCCAGAATTAAGCGAAACTTAAAAGCCCATAAAAAAGCGCCCCGCTTGGAGCGGGGCGCTTCTTGCCGTCGTGATCCGCGAGTTAAGCGGATGCTTTAGAACTTGTGACGGATACCGACGCGAGCGGCCAGCTGGTTCGACGAACCCGTGCCCGACGTGTTGAAGTAGCTCGTGCTCGAGCCGATCTGCGCTTGCACGTTGTTGCCCGACGCCTTCTGGTAGACGACCAGGCCGTACACGTCCGTACGCTTGCTGAGCGCGTAGTCCAGGCCCAGGTTGCCCTGGTTCCAGTGTGCCGAGCCGCCGTTTTGCGTGGCGTTCGTGTACGTGTAGCCCGCTGCTGCCGACAGGGCCGGCGTGAACGCATACTTCAGGCCAGCTTCGTATGCGTTGTAGAACGTGCCCGATGCGCCGGCTGCGACCGGGGTGAACTGCGTGCGCGTCCACAGGGCCCATGCCGTTGCCGGGCCGAAGATGTAGCGGCCGCCGACGCCGTACGTGCGCAGGTCGCGGATGTTACCCGTGCTGATGTTCGCGATCGTCGTCGAGAATGCCGGCGACGACTGGCTCGGGAAGCGGATGTCCGTGTAAGCCGCGCCGAGTGCGAACGGGCCGTTCGCGTAGTTCACGCCGAAGCTGTATGCACGCGACGAGCCGGCCGTCGTCGTGGTGCCCGTCGTCGTCGCCGGTGCGCCGGCGAAGTCGGTCGAGTTCGAGAAGCCGTACAACGCGCCGAACGTGAAGCCGGCGTAGTTCGCGCTCTGGAACTTCACTGCGTTGTTGATGCGGCTCGACGTGAGCTGGTCGACGTCGTTCACGTGGTACGCGTAGTTGCCCGCGACCGTGTTGCCGCCCGTCGAGTAGTTCGAACCGAGGATGTCGGTCGAGAACGAGTACTGACGGCCGAGCGTCACCGTGCCGAATTGCGACTGGCTCAGGCCAACGTAAGCCTGGCGGCCGAAGATCGCGCCACCCTGGCCGATCGTGCCGTTACCGCTGTTGAAGCCGTTTTCGAGCACGAAGATCGCCTTCAGGCCGCCACCGAGGTCTTCGGTGCCGCGCAGGCCCCAACGGCTGCCCTGGGCCACGCCGTCGTCATACTTGAACAGCTTGCCGCTGCCACCGTTTGCGGTCTTGCTGTGGTTCACATAGCTGATACCGGCGTCGATCACGCCGTACAGGGTCACGCTGCTTTGCGCGTGTGCCGTGCCGGCCGTTGCTGCGAGGATGGCGATGGTCAACAGTTTCTTGTTCAAAGGATTCTCCGAGCGAATGAATGGCGTGTCCAGTTGCGGTTCCGGCGCTCTCTGCGGGCGCTTTCACGGACCGGCGGCAACTTTATCGGCGGGCCACGTAATGAATATGACAGCGACTGTCATATGACCAATGTGTGGTGCCGATGCGACACTGGATTCTGCCCGGTTGTACAGCAGGGAGTTATACCGATTCCGCCTGAGATTCCATCGGGATCCGGAATATGCACATGAAATAAGCTTGGTTGGTGCTGTTCCGGCCCCGTGCCACGATGCGCGCTTCAACAACCACACGGGACAAGAGGACACCATGCGACGTTCGATCCTGACCGGCCTCGGCGCGCTTGCCGCGGCGCTGGCCTTTGCCGCGCCCGGCGCGCACGCCGATCCGCAGACGCTGAAGATCGGCACGATGAGCGGCCCCGACGCGCAGATCTGGACCGAGGTGACGAAAGTCGCCGCACGCGAAGGCCTTGCGATCAAGGTCATCGAATTCAACGATTACGTGCAGCCGAACGCGGCGCTCGACGCGGGCGATCTCGACGCGAACGGCTTCCAGCACCAGCCGTTTCTCGACAGCCAGATCAAGCAGCGCGGCTACCGGATCGTCAATGTCGGGCTGACCTACACGGCGCCGATGGGCTTCTATTCGAAGAAGCTCAAGTCGCTGAAGGATTTGCCGGCCGGCGCGAAGGTCGGGATCCAGAACGATCCGTCGAACGGCAACCGCGCGCTGCTGCTGCTGCAGAAATACGGGGTGATCAAGCTGAAGGCGGGCGCCGGCACGAACGGCGTGAACGCGACGCCGCTCGACGTCGCGGAGAATCCGAAGAAGATCAGGATCGTCGAGCTCGACGCCGCGCAACTGCCGCGCGCGCTGCCCGACCTCGACGCCGCGTCGATCAACACCGACTACGCGGTGAAGGCCGGGCTCACGCCGGCGAAGGATGCGATCGCGATCGAGGATCTGCGCGGGCCGTACGCGAACCTGATCGCGGTGCGCGCGCAGGACAAGGACAAGCCGTGGGTGAAGAAGCTCGTCGCGGCCTATGAGTCGGACGACGTGCGCAAGTTCATCGACCAGAAGTTCGGCGGCGCGATCGTGCCGGCCTTCTGAACGCCGACGCGAGCAAGCCGCCGCCCTGCCGCTGCGCCGGGCATCCCGCCAGGCCTCCCGCCGGGCCGAAAAGCACATCGCCCGCGCAAGCGGGCGATGTCGTTGGCGCGCGCTGTGAGGCAGCGCGCGGGCTCGCGGCCCAGGCCGTTCAGGCCGACAGCAGCGAGCCGGTGCGGATCGGCGTTGCGCCGGCGATGCGCGCGACTTCCATTCCGGCCGTCGCGAAGCGCACGATCTGGCGCGCGTACAGCACGCCCGACACGCTGCTCTTCAGCGTGATCACGCGATCGGTGAGCGGATCGACGATGTCGGCCACTTCCTGGCCGGCCTCGATCCACGCGCCGACCGGCGTGCGGAACACGATCACGCCCGACACCGGTGCCACGAGCGGATCGGTGCCCGCGAGCGGCGTGGCCGGATGCGAGAGCGGCGGCAGCGGCGCGGGCGTGCCGTCGATGACGCCGCGTTCCGTCAGGTATTCGACGATCCCCTGCGCGTCCTTCTCGGCGAACTCGTACGATACGTCGCGCTCGCTGCGCAGTTCGACAGTGACGGAAATCGCGCCGTTCGGGATCGGGAAACGATCGCCGAAACGGTTGCGCAGATCCGACCAGCAGAAGCTGTGGATCTCGTCGAACGGATTGCCGACCGAATTCAGCGCGAGCAGCGACGCCTGCGCATCCAGATAGCGCGCCAGCGGCTCGACGTCTTCCCACAGATCGGGGTTCGTGTAGAGGTGCAGCACCGCGTCGCTGTCGCAATGCAGGTCGAGCACGATGTCGGCGTCGAACGACAGCTTCTGCAGCGCGAGGCGCTGCGAGTCCAGCTCGGTGCGCGGCTTCTGCTCGTCGAGCGCCTCGCGCATCGCGGCGCGTACCGCGGCGAGGTTGCGCTGCGCGTCGTTCGTCAGGCGGCCTTCGATGCGCGGCAGCACGAGCGCCGCGAGATCGTAGAAATTGCGGTTGAAGTTCTGCATCGAGCCGAGCTCGAAGCGGCCGAGGTGATCGCCGAACACGTGCTGCGACAGGCCGATCGGGTTCGGCACCGGGACGATGACCACTTCGCCGCGCAGCTTGCCGGCCGTCTCGAGCGCGGCAATCTTGCGGCGCAGCAGCGCGGCGACCAGCATGCCGGGCAGTTCGTCCGCGTGCAGCGACGACTGGATGTAGACCTTCTTGCCGCCGCGCGGGCCGTAGTGGAAGCTCGTGATCTGGCGCTCGGTGCCGACGGCGGGGGAAATCAGCGGATGGGTCTGCGTTTGCATGATGAGGGGAGGGCGGCGCAGCCGCGAGTGATCCGTATGCGTGGAAGATCGATTGTACGTTGCCTTCCGCGAACCTATCAAACCACGCGCCCGGCGCGTCGTTTCCCTTTGCGAATCAGCGGGTTGGCGCGTAAAAAATAACGGTCCGGCGGCCCTGCGCGCACGCGTTGTCCGCAGCGTTTGGTCGCACGCGCGCAAAAAAAACGGGCTCCTTGCGGAGCCCGTCTGCGCGGATGAGAAGCGCGCTTTTACGCGGTATTACTTGCCGTACACGTCGAAATCGAAGTACTTCTTCGCGATCTTCTGGTACGTGCCGTCCTTGCGCATGCCGGTGATCGCGCTGTCGATCTTCGCCTTCAGGTCGGTGTCTTCCTTGCGCAGGCCGATGCCCGCGCCGTTGCCGAGCGTCTTCGGATCGTCGATGTCCTTGCCGGCGAAATCGAAGTTCGCGCCGCGCGGCGTCTTCAGGAAGCCGATCTCGGCCTGCACCGCATCCTGCAGCGCGCCGTCCAGACGGCCCGCGATCAGGTCGGCGTAGACCTGGTCCTGGTTCTGGTAAGGCACGACCTTCACGCCCTTCGCGGCCCAGTACGTCTTCGCATAGGTTTCCTGGATCGTGCCCTGCTCGACACCGACCGACTTGCCCTTCAGCGATTCGGCGGTCGGCATCAGGCCCGAGCCCTTCTTCGCGACGAGGCGCGTCGGCGTGTTGAACAGCTTCTCGGAGAACGCGATCTGTTCCTGGCGCGCCGGCGTCATCGACATCGACGACAGGACGCCGTCGAACTTGCGTGCCTTCAGTGCCGGGATCATCCCGTCGAAGTCGTTTTCGATCCACACGCACTTCGCGTTCATGCGGCGGCAGATCTCGTTGCCGAGATCGACGTCGAAACCGACCACCTTGCCGCTCGCGTCTTTCGATTCGAAAGGCGGGTAGCTTGCGTCGACGCCGAAGCGCACGGTCGTCCAGTCCTTCGCGTACGCGGTGCCGGCCGAAACGGCGAGCACGGCCACGGTCACAGCCGCAAGAATCTTTTTCACTCGGTCACTCCTCGTTTTGTTCGATGGGTGCGCGGTTGTGCCGCGCCGTAAGCCTTCGGTCCGGCGCGGTTTCGCATCGGACTGTCCGTTTCGCCTGCCCGATGCGGGCGCGCGACGTGCGCAAGATTATCAAGACAAAATACCCGGAGGGCGCCTAGGACAAGCCCCGATACCGGACCCGACGCCCGCGCATGCGGCGCGCGACCGTTTCAGACCTAGGAACGGTTCAACCGAGCGTTTCGTTGACCGCGCGCTGCAGGCAACTGACGAATTCCGAGACGGCGGGCGTCGGCAGCAGGTCGCGGCGGGCGATGATCGACAGGTCGAAGCGCGGCATGCTTTCGTCGAGTTCGGCCGTGCGGATGCCGAGCGGCGCCACCATCGCGGCCAGCGGGCGTGTGAAACAGCCGATCACGTCGGAGCGCGCGACGAGCCCGAGCGTCACCGCGAACGACATCGGCGAGCGCAGCAGGCGCTTGGGCAGCGGCAGCCCGCGCGCGTCGAACATCGCGCTCATCACGCTGTGCGGGAACTGCTCGGCGCCGACCGTGACGATCCACTCGGCGTCGAGCAATTCCTCTAACCGGCGCGCCCGCGCGAGCGGGTGGCCTTCGCGCATCACGACGGTGAATTCGGTCGACAGCAGCGGCACCTGCGTGAAATCGCGGTCGAGCGCGGGCACATGGTGCATTGCAGCGATATCGAGCGTGCCGTTGCGCAGCTGCGCGAGCGCGTCGGGCACCGTCACTTCCTCGAGATGCAGGCTGACGTTCGGCATCGAGCGGCGGAAGGCGGTGACCGCGTGCGGCAGCGCGGTCAGCGCGATCGACGGCATCGTGCCGACCGCGACGCGCCCGGACATTTCCCCTTTCACCTGCTCGACGGCCTCGACGGTGCGGCGCATGTCGCCGAGCAATTGCTCGGCGCGCGGCAGCAGCGCATGGCCGCACGCGGTCAGCTCGACGCCGCGCACGCTGCGCACGAGCAGTTCCGCGTTCAGCGCCGTTTCGAGTTCGCGGATCGTATGCGTGATCGCGGGCTGCGTGACGCCGAGTTCGCGCGCGGCGGCGCGCAGGCTCTTGTGATGCGCGGCGGAGACGAACGCGTGGAGCTGCGCGATGTTCAGGTGGTTTCGGATGCGGGTCATCGATCGGGTCCGGTTGGCGCGAAAGGGGGCGGCGTCAGGTCGCGCTCCTGATGAACGTCACGCGCCGGCGCGCGCGCGGAACGCCTGCCGATAGCGCTGCGGCGACGTGCCGACGATGCGGGCGAACCGCTCGCGAAACGCGGTGACCGAACCGAACCCGGCTTCCGTCGCCACATGCTCGATCGACAGCTCCGTCATCTCCAACAACTGCTGCGCATGCCTGACGCGTGCGGTCTGCAGCCATTGCCGCGGCGACGTGCCCGTGTGCGCCTGAAAGCGCCGCGTCAGCGTGCGCACGCTCGTCGATGCCTGGCGAGCCATCGCGTCGAGCGTCAGCGGCTTGCGCAGGTTCGCCTGCAGCCAGTCCATCAGGCCCTGCAGCCCGTCGCTGCCGGCCGGCCATTCGGGCGCGATGAACTGCGCCTGCCCGCCTTCGCGCACGCGCGGCGCCACCGCGCAGCGCGCGGCATCGACGGCGACCGCCGCGCCGTAGTCGGCCTGGATCATGTGCAGGCACAGATCGAGGCCGGCCGCGGCGCCTGCCGACGTCAGGATCTGCCCGTTGTCGACGAAGAGCACGTTCGGGTCGACCTCGACGCTCGGGTAGCGGCGCGCGAGTTCGGCGGCCGCGAGCCAGTGCGTCGTCGCGCGCAGGCCGTCGAGCAGCCCGGCTTCCGCGAGCACGAACGCGCCGCTGCAGATCGACGCGATCCGGCAACCGCGCGCGGCGGCCGCGCGCAGTGCCGCGATCGCGCGGCGCGACGTGGGCGCGAGCGGCACGGACGTGCCGGGGACGACGATCGTGTCGGCATCGGCAAGCGCGTCGAGACGAAACGGCGGGCGCAGTTCGAACAGATCGCCCGCGACGCGCGGATGCTCGCTGCACACGCGCACGCGGTATGCATGCGCGACGTCGGGCGAGCGCACGCGCGCGAACGTGTCGCACGCCACGCCCAGATCGAACGGGACGACATCGGGCAAAGCGAGAACGGCGAGCGTATGCATGGCGTTCGCGGCCCGTGGCCAGAATCCGTTGAAAGATGTCATTCTAGCCAATGGCTCGAACCCGCGCCACGCGCGACAATCGCGGCGGACCAACCTGGAGGCCTGTCGATGAAACAAGACGATCGCAACGCGTTGCGCAACCTGCAATACCTGTCGTTGCTGGAAGCGACCACGCTCGTCGTGCTGGTGTGCGTGGCCGTGCCGCTCAAGCATCTGGCCGGGTATCAGGCCGCGGTATCGGTCATGGGCCCGGTTCACGGCATCGCGTTCGCGATGTACGTGTGGGCGGTCGTCGGCACCGCGTCGAGCGGGCTGTGGAGCAAGGGCGAGGTCGCGCGGCTCGTGCTGTCGGCCGTCGTGCCGTTTGCGGGGCTGGCGAGCGCCGGATGGATCGCGCGCAGGAGGCATGCGCAATGATCTACCTGGTGCTGAAGGCCGTGCATGTCGCCGCCGTCGTCACGTTCGTCGGCGGGCTGCTGATGCTGTCCGTCGGCGTTCGTATCGCCAACCTGGCCGTGCATCGTGCGGTGCGGCGCTGGGATCGGACGGTGACGGCGCCCGCGCTCGCGCTCGTCTGGATCACGGGGATCGCGATCGCGCTGAACGGTCACTGGTTCGGCGCCGCATGGCTGTCGGTGAAACTGATCGTCGTCACCGCGCTGTCGGCGCTGCACGGGATTCTGGCCGGCACGCTGCGGCGCATGGAGCGCGACGATCTCGTCGTCGTGCCCGCGCCATGGCTCGGGCAGGCGGCGGGCGCGGTCGTGGTCGCCGCGGGGATCGTCGTCGGGCTGGTCGTGATCAAGCCGTTCTGACGCGTCGGGTCTACGCCAGCGCCGTCTCGACCGCCGCCAGCGTGCGCCGGCGGATCCAGCCGCTCCCCAGCCGGATCGCGAGCCAGTACGGCAGGAACAGCAGCCGCGTGCGCGTGCTCGGACAATGCACGAAGGTTTCGGTGCGCAGCAGGCGCATGCCGGAGCGCAGTCCGATCACCTCGAAGCGCAGCACCAGCTTGGCGTCGTGCGGACCGTCGTGCCGCACGAAGGCCGCGGCGTCTGCGATCGTCCGCACGTCGGGGGTCGGGTGCCAGAAGCGCCCGACGAGGCCGAGCGACAGCGACGTGTCGTCGCGATGCAGCAGCGTGAAGGTGTCGAAGCCGAAGCGCTCGCGCGCGGCTTGGGGCTGGCGATTGCGCAGCGTGCGGGCGAGGGCCGCCGGGGTTTCGCGCACGGTGAGCAGCGCGTCGATCACCGGATCGGCACGCATGTCGAGCGTGGCCACGGCGTCGATGATGCGCGACGGCGGCGCGTCGATCGGCCGCGATTCATGAACCTCGACGAAGCCGAACGACGGGATGAACGGCGGCTTGTGCGTCGCGGTCCGCGTGTCTGATTCGGAGACGATGCCGAACGGATTCATCAGAATTTGCTCCGAGAAACCCCGCCATTTCCCCCAAGGGGACTTCCTTCGGGGCGGATGGCGGGAAGGAAAGGCGTGCGGTTGACAGGCAGCTTCTTCCACGGGTTAGGATCACCTGCATGATTCTTGTCTACCGCTACCGGGTGAAGTCGCTCAACGGACTGCTCAACAAGCAGAGCCGTGCGGTGAACTACGTCTGGAACTTCTGCAATGACACGCAGAAGCACGCGCTCAAGTGGAGCAAGAAGTGGCCGACGGGATTCGATCTGAACGTGCTGACGACGGGGAGCAGCAAGGCGCTCGGCATCCACTCCGGCACGATCAACGCGACGTGCGAGCAATATGCGAAGTCGCGCAGTCAGCACCGTCGGCCCTACCTGCGCTATCGCGGCAGGAAATCGCTGGGCTGGGTGCCGCTGAAGGGGCGTGACCTGAAGCGCGAGGGTGACGCGTTCCGTTTCGCCGGCAACACGTTTCGCGTGTTCAACAGCCGGGCGCTTCCCGAAGGCAAGATCAAGGATGGGACCAACTTTGCGCAGGATGCACGTGGCAACTGGTTTCTCAACATCGTGATCGAGATGCCCGATGTGCAGGCCCGCCCGGTCCGTTCCGGTGTTGGCATCGATCTCGGCCTGAAAGACTTCGCCACACTTTCGACGGGCGAGAAGCTGCCCAATGACCGATTCGGCCGACGCGCGGCGGAGAAACTGGCGAAAGCGCAACGGGCGCGCAAGCACAAGCGGCATATCGCGAAGTTGCACGCCAAGGTCGCGAATGCCCGAGCCGATTTCCAGCACAAGCTCGCGCTCGCTCTGGTGCGGCGCTTCGATTACATCGCGATTGGCAACGTGTCGGCCGCGAAGCTCGCCAGAACCAGGATGGCGAAGAGTGTCTACGACGCATCCTGGTCGTCCTTTCGGGACAAGCTCCGTTACAAGGCGATGGCGCACGGGGCCACGTTCGAGGAAGTCGACGAAAGCGGTTCTACCCAGTCCTGTTCGGCGTGCGGGTCGAAAGACAGCACGACGCGGCCGAAAGGTATCGCGGGACTGCGAATAAGAGAATGGGCCTGCAGTGACTGTGGTGTCGAGCATGATCGTGATATCAACGCTGGGCTGAACATTCTCCGATGCGGACGTGCATCGCCAGGTGTGGGAATCACCTGCCTTTAGGCGGGTGAGGACGTCAAGACGGTTCCGGAGGACAAAGCGCGATCGTAGCACCGCGTGCGGATTCGTGAAGGGACACGACGCACGCCGCCCCGTGCCGGCTGGCCGGCGCGGCGGAACCCCGTGGCGCACCCGCAAAAAAAGCCCGGAAACTTGCGCTTCCAGGCCGGGAGACCATCAACGACGACGGTGGGAGGAGACGGTGTCGTCCCGCTGCGCGCCGCCCTTTTCGCAAGCGACGTCGCGCATGAGCCGCGCTCAGATCGCCCAGCCGCCGAGATAGAACGTGACGAGCACGGCCGCGATCAACACGGTGCCGACGTTGAGCTTGCGGAATTCGCCGCTGGCGATGCGGCCGATCACGAGCGTCGAGAAGCCGAGCATGATGCCCGTCACGATGTTCGCGGTCAGCACGATGAACACCGCGCATACGAGGCCCGACATCGCGTCGACCATGTCGTCCATGTGCAGCTTGCTCACGCTGCCGAGCATCAGCAGGCCGACGTACATCAGCGCGGGTGCGGTGGCGTATGACGGCACGAGGCCCGCGAGCGGGGAGAAGAACATCACGACCAGGAACAGCAGGCCGACCACCGCGGCCGCGAGGCCCGTCTTCGCGCCGGCGGCCACGCCCACGCTCGACTCGATGTAGGCCGCGGCCGGCGCACCGCCGAGGAAGCCCGAGAAGATCGAGCTGAGCGAATCCGCGGTCAGCGCGCGGCCGCCGTTGATGATGCGGCCGTTCTCGTCGAGCTGGCCTGCCTGGCCGGCGACCGCGCGGATCGTGCCGGTCGCGTCGAACACGGCGGTCATCACCAGCGCCAGCACGCTCGGCAGCACGGCCATCGACAGCGCGCCCTTGATGTCCATCGCGCCGATCAGCGATGAATGGCCGGGCGCGCTCAGCGACGGCAGCGCGAAGATGCCGCGGTATTTTACGGCCGGGTCGAATACGAGGCCGATCAGCGAGATCGCGACCACGACGAGCAGGATGCCGCCCGGCACGCGGCGTTTCTCGAGCCCGAAGATCGCGGCGAGGCCGACGACCGACATGATGACCGGGAACGCGGTGATCTGGCCGAGCGAGACCGGCAGGCCGGCGCCCGGGTTCTTGATCACGAGGCCGACGTCGTTCGACGCGATCAGCAGCAGGAACAGGCCGATGCCGATCCCGGTGCCATGCGCGACGCCCGCGGGCAGGTTGCGCAGGATCCACGAGCGCACGCCGGTGACCGAGATGCCCGTGAACACGAGGCCCATCAGGAACACGGCGCCGAGCGCGACGGTGGGGGGCAGGCCCTTGCCGAGCACGAGACCGAACGCGGTGAACGCCGTCAGCGAAATCGCGCAGCCGATCGCGATCGGCAGCTTCGCCCACAGGCCCATCAGCAGCGAACCGAAGGCGGTGGTGAGACAGACCGCGACGAATACCGCGCTGGTGTCGAAGCCGGCCTTGCCAAACATCCCGGGCACGACAAACACGGAATAGACCATCGCGAGGAAGGTGGTCAGGCCCGCGACGATTTCGCGACGCTGCGTGCTGCCGCGCGACGAAATGTCGAAGTACCGGTCGATGACTCCCTTGGTGCCGAAGTCCGTTTCTTCCGCACCGACGCCGACCGTCGGCTGCACCGGGGTATCACTCATGAGCTTGCTCCTTTATCAGCATGCTGAAACGGCCTGTAGCGGGCCGTCGTCAGGGTGTCTCGTATCTGGTTGAAATTGTCGGCAACGTCGTGGGGACGCATGACGCGTGAGCCGTGTCGTCGTACGCGCTTCGAAGCGAGCGCGAGTGTGTCGCGTCGTACGACGCGTGGTGTGGTCGACCCCGTCACGTGTGCTTTGCCGTAGCGAAGGTTAGGCGAACGGCCCATCACGTCCCATTGGGGGAAGAGCATGCAGCGCATGTCGCAACGCTTATATCGGCGTGCAACGGGGCTTCGTCGTCGCGGAACGCGTGTATACGCCTAGTTCGAATCCGTTAAGGCGATTATTTGAATGCGGGGGCGGCGGGCCGGGCGGGGGCGGGCGATGCATCGAGGCTTACGAGTGTCTTTCATCGAGGCTGCGCCGGTACGTGAAAACGGCCGCGAGTGACGCGCCGCGCCGCCGCGCGCAATCTGCGTCCGGATGAGACCGGGGCTGGACAGGTGCTGCGCTCGCGCCCGTCGCCGCATCAATTCACATCAAACGCGCGCGAGATATGCGAGGTACGAGCAGAACATGTCGGCCATCGCGGTCGCGTACGCATGGATTTCATCCGGCGTGCGTTCGGTTTCCGAAAACGCCTTGCCGCCCGACGTGAGCGTGGTCGTGATCAGCTCGCACGCGAGCGCACGCGCGGCGTCCGGCACATCGGGCAGTGCCTCCCGCATGAACGCGCTGAAGATCCGGTTGCCGGCCGCCTTTGCCTCCTGCGCCTCGGGCGCGTCGCGATAGAGCGGTGCGGCGTCGTCGAGCGCGATGCGCATCCGCGCCTCGTCGCATTCCGAGCGGATGAACGCATGGACGGCCGTGCGCAGCCGCTCGGGCGGCGTCTTTTGCGGATCTTCCAGCATCCGTCGCAGCATCTCGGAGGTCTGCCGCCATTCGTCGTGCTGGAGTCGGAACAGCACGGCCGCCTTGTTCGGGAAGTACTGATACAGCGAGCCGACACTCACGCCGGCGCGCTCGGCCACGCGCGCCATCGTGAAGCGCTGCGCGCCTTCGGTCGCCAAAACCTGAATAGCGGCCTGCAGCACGTCGTCGACGAGATGGGCCGAGCGAGCCTGCTTAGGCTGCTTGCGCGAGGCGATCGGGGCGTTGCGGCGGTCGGTCATGACGGGTCTGCCAATGCGAATAGTAAAACCTGAATGATTCGTCATATTCTAGTCGGGCGTACTGACGCACTCAACCTGACACCGGAGATTCGCATGACCACCCTGATTCACGACCCGTTGGCGTCGCTGCTCGCGCGCCTGTTCGACGAAGCCGACGCGTCGTCGCCCGCATCGAACCCGGATTTCGCCGACGTGTCGCACGACGAGCAAATGCGGCTGATGCGCAGCAAGACCGATTACGCCGACTTCTATGCACGCCTGAAGGACTATCCGCTCGCGGTGTCGCGCGAGACGGGCACGCTGCTGTACATGCTCGCGCGCGGCTGCGGTGCACGTTCGATCGTCGAGTTCGGCACGTCGTTCGGCATCTCGACGCTGCACCTCGCGGCCGCGCTGCGCGACAACGGCGGCGGCCGGGTGATCACGAGCGAATTCGAAGCGTCGAAGGTCGTGCGGGCGCGCGCCAATCTGGCGGCGGCCGGGCTGGCCGATCTGGTGGAGATTCGGGAGGGCGATGCGTTGCGCACGCTCGCCAGCGATCTGCCGGATACGGTCGATTTGCTGCTGCTCGACGGCGCGAAGGCGTTGTATCCGGAGATTCTCGAACGGGTCGAGCCGCGGCTGCGGGCCGGCGCGTTCGTCGTCGCGGACAATGCCGAATACAGCCCCGACTACCTCGCCTACGTGCGTGCGCCGCGGAACGGCTATCTGTCGGTGCCGTTCGGCGGCGATGTCGAACTGTCGATGCGGATTCGCTGAGGCCGAGTCATCGCGTGGCAGCCGGAGCGATATCGTAAAAATGCAGGATAACTGATCAAGTTGATGTGGCGGCGGTGCCCTGGGTTCGGGCAGCCGCCGTCGTGCGTTACTTCAGGAACACGTAGCGAGCGAAATATGGAAAGCGGCCGACCGCATGCTCGGTCGAACACGCGGGCTCCGGCGGCGTGCCGCCCGCGGTGTCGAGCCGTTGCACGAAGCGCACGCCGGCGAGCGTGCCGGTCGTGGCCATCGTGCCCGTTGCGGCCGGCGTCGCGGCGAGCAGCAATTGAGGAACGCTACCGGCGCGCGCGCTCGGCGCTTCCGCGAGCTTCTTGCCGGTAATGCGGCTGCCATCGAGCGCTTCCCACGACGGCCCCGCGCCGTGCCGCACCACGAGCGTGCCGCCGGCATCGAACAGCATCGCTTCCGGGCGCTGGAATGCCCACGCGAGCCGGCGTTCGGCATCGTATTCGCATGCATAGATCTGCACGCCGGTCGCGGTCGTCGACAGCACGGGTGTCGCGGGGCCGGGCGGTGCGAGGCCGGCTGCATCGTCGGCGTAGGCCGGCGCGGCGCAGGCCGCGAATGAAAGACCGGCCGCGAAGGCCAGCAACATGTCGCGTGTCGGGGAGGGGCTTGGCATGGCGGCGCGTCCTTTCAGGTCGGGTGACGATCGTGCGGAGTCGAACCCGTAAACGCTAGACGCCGATTGCGCAGGCTGCAAATCGGAAATGGCAATCGCGACGATAACCGCCGCGATTGCCGGCGCGCGAACGCCACGGCTGCGCGCCGCAGCGGCCGCGTCCGCCGCTTCAATCCGCGCCGGCCGGCGTCGGTGCGTGCTCGGCGATCAGGCGCTCGGCCTTCAGCGCCGCCCACAGTGCCGCCGGGATCGGCGCCGCCGCGAGACGCAGGTTCTCGTCGATGCGCTCGGGCCGGCTCGCGCCGGGGATCGCGGCCGCGACGGCCGGATGCGCGAGCGAGAACTGCAAGGCCACCGCGCGAACGTCGACACCGAACCGTTCACAGAGCCCGCGGATGCGCGCGACGCGCTCGAGCATCGCCTGCGTGGCCGGCTGGTACTCGAAATGCGTGCCGCCCGCCAGCACGCCCGAGTTGTACGGGCCGCCGACGATGATCCCGAGCCCGCGCGCGGCGCTTTCCGGCATCAGCCGTTCGAGCGCGCCCGCGTGATCGAGCAGCGTATAGCGCCCGGCGAGCAGGAAGCCGTCCGGATCCGAACGCTCGAGTGCGAGTTCGCACGGCTCGACGCGGTTCACGCCGAGCCCCCAGCCCTTGATGACCTTCTCGTCGCGCAGCCGCGTGAGCGCCTTCGCCGCGCCCGACATCGCGACGTCGAACACGTCGCGCCATGCGTCGCCGTGAAAATCGACGGCCGGGTCGTGAATCCACACGGTGTCGAGCCGGTCGGTGCGCAGCCGTGCGAGGCTGGCTTCGATCGATCGCAGCGTGCCGTCCGCGGTGTAGTCGTAGACGATCCGGTTCGGCAGGCCGTGACGGAACAGCCCGCCTTTTTCGCCGAGATCGCGTTGCGACGCGTTCTCGTGTTCGTCGAGGACGAGCCGGCCGACCTTGGTGCCGAGCGAATATTCGTCGCGCGGACGTCCGGCGAGCGCTTCACCGAGACGCAGCTCGGCGAGGCCGGCGCCATACAGCGGTGCGGCGTCGAAGTAGCGGATGCCGCCACGCCACGCGGCATCGACGGTGGCCAGCGCTTCGTCGTGCGGGATGTCCCGGTACATGTTGCCCAGCGGCGCGGTGCCGAAACCCAGGCGGGAAGGGAGCGTGATTCTCATGAGCAGTCTCGGAGTCGTTGCGGCCACCCGCTCAGGCCGCGGCCTGCGCGAGCGTCGGATAGTCGGTCAGGCCTTTCGCACCGCCGCCGAACAGCGTGTTGCGATCGTGCGGCGCGAGCGCGGCGCCGGTGCGCACGCGCTCGGGCAGGTCGGGGTTCGCGACGAACGGGCGGCCGAATGCGATCAGGTCGGCCCAGCC
This sequence comes from Burkholderia sp. Tr-862, assembly GCF_011753085.1. Lineage (NCBI taxonomy): Bacteria > Pseudomonadati > Pseudomonadota > Betaproteobacteria > Burkholderiales > Burkholderiaceae > Burkholderia > Burkholderia sp. Tr-862. The sequence goes on along the minus strand of NZ_VWWG01000001.1, from coordinate 141,274 downwards.
GGCGGCGATCGCTTCGCGGGCGCGTTCGGCCGTGTATGCGCCGGCGTAGATCAGCACGCCCGGGAACACGGCGCGCAATTGCCGCTTGAATTCGACCGGCATCAGCGGCGCGTCGTCCCAGTCAGCTTCCGCGATGTGCAGGTAGCCGATGCCGAGTTCGCCGAGCAGCTTCGCGGCGGCGAGGTAGGTCGTTTCCGGATCGTCGTCGACGCAGCCGTTGAGCGTGGTCAGCGGGGCGAGGCGGATGCCGACGCGCGACGCGTCGCCGGTGCCTTCGATCAGCGCCTGCGCGACTTCGCGCAGGAAGCGCAGCCGGTTTTCCAGCGAGCCGCCGTAGGCGTCGGTGCGCGTGTTCGCGTTCGAATCGATGAACTGGTTCACGAGATAGCCGTTCGCGCCGTGCAGCTCGACGCCGTCGAAGCCGGCCTCGATCGCGTGGCGGGCGGCGGCGCGGTATTGATCGACGATCTCGCGGATCTCGTCGACGGACAGCGCGCGCGGCTCGGACGCCTGCACGAAGCCCGGCGTGCTGCCGTCCTCGCCGGCGATGAACACGTTCACGCCTTTCGCCTGGATCGGCGACGACGACACCGGTTGCGCGCCGCCGAGCAGGCTCGTATGGCTGAGCCGGCCGACGTGCCAGAGCTGCGCGAAGATGCGGCCGTGCGCGGCGTGCACGGCGTCCGTCACCCGGCGCCAGCCGGCGACCTGCGACGGCGTGTGGATGCCGGGCGTCCACGCGTAGCCCTTGCCGAGCGGCGCGATGTAGGTGCCTTCGCTGACGATCAGGCCGGCGCTCGCGCGCTGCGCGTAATACGCGGCCATCAGTTCGTTGGCTTCGTCGCCGGGCTGGCTGGCGCGCGAACGCGTCATCGGCGGCATCACGATACGGTTCGGCAGCGTCAGCGCGCCGAATCGCAGCGGTTGAAAAAGCGGGTCGTGGGTCATGGTGAGGTCCTGTCGGTGCCGCGGCCGGCTGGCCGCGGACGAATCGATTACGGGTGCGGCGCGTTCAGTCCCACTTCGGCGCGAGGCCGGCCGGGTCGACTTCGCGGCCATTGCGCTCGAGCGCGGCGATCTGCGCCATGTCTTCGTCGGTCAGGCGCAGCGTCTGCGCGAGCAGGTTGCTCGCGAGGTTCTCGCGCTTCGTCGACGACGGGATCACCGAGTAGCCGAGCTGCAGCGCCCACGCGAGCGCGACTTGCGCCGGCGTCGCGTCGTGACGTTGCGCGATCGCGCCGATCACCGGGTCGCCGAGCACCTTTCCGTAGGCGAGCGTCATGTACGACGTCACGTGGATGCCTTCGCCGTTCAGGAACTCGACCAGCTTGCGGTTCTGCAGGTACGGGCTCAGTTCGATCTGGTTCGTCGCGATCGCATCCTTGCCGACGGCCGCGATCGCTTCCTTCGTCAGTTCGATGTTGAAGTTCGAGATGCCGATCTGGCGCGTGAGGCCCTTCGCCTTCGCGTCGGCGAGCGCGGTCATGAATGCCTGGATCGACACGCCGTTGTCCGGCGCCGGCCAGTGGATCAGCGTCAGGTCGACGGTGTCGGTGCGCAGCTTGCGCAGGCTTTCCTCGAGGCTCGCTGCCAGTTTTTCCGGCGCGTAATTGTCGACCCAGATCTTGGTCGTGAGGAACAGGTCTTCGCGGCGCACGCCCGAGGCGGCGATCGCTTCGCCGACTTCGGCTTCGTTGCCGTAGATCTGCGCGGTGTCGATCGCGCGGTAGCCGACGTCGAGGCCATTGCGGACCGAGTCGATGACGACTTGGCCCTGCAGGCGGAAGGTGCCGAGGCCGAATGCGGGAACGTTGCTCATCGTGGGCTCCTGGGAAAGTGGAACGGGTTCGGTATGGAAGTCATTCTGGCGTTCGGGACTGATGAGATAAACGCCTTCAGAGGTCAAAAATATTTGATTCAAATTCAAGGATCGGGCGCCGGCGCGGGGCGCGCGGCGGGCCGTGGCCGGCCTCATGCGGCACGCGTGTGCGCGTCGGCATCCGGATGGAACGCCGGCAGCACGTCTGCGGCAATCTCGGCCATCGTCTCGTCGAGCGGCCGGCAATTGCGGCGCAAATGCAGGCCGATGTGCCGCACGCCCGCGTCGCGCATCGCCGCGAGCTCTTCCGTCAGCGCGATGCGCCCGGCGCGCGCGCCGAAGCGGTGCCGTTGAAGCGGTTCGTGCGGATCGTCCGCGAGGTCGAGGTGGATGAAGCTCACGTACGGCTTGTCGCCGGCCACCGCGCGCCAGTTCGCGGCGCGTTGCAGGTGATCGGCCGGCGTGCCCGGATAGGCGAGGCAACCGTCCATGTGTTGGCCGATCCATGCGGGCGTCTGCTGCGCGAGACCCGCGACGAGCAGCGGCACCGGCGAACGCGCGGCCGGCAGCACATCCAGGCCCGGCGGCAGGTGCCCGCGCGCGCCGTCGCGCAGCAGCGCGATCTGGTCGCGGAAATTCGCGCCGCGGGACGCGAAGTCGCGGCCGAACAGCGGATATTCGACCGGCCGGTCGCCGCTCGCGACGCCGAGCAGCAGGCGTCCGTCGCTCAGCTCCTGGATCGTCGCGGCCGATTTCAGCGTCAGCAGCGGTTCGCGCAGCGGCAGCACGACGGCCGCCGTGCCGAGCAGGATGTCGCGGGTGATGCCGGCGAGGTAGCCGAGATACGAGAAGGTCTCGAACACTTGCGCGGCATCGCCGAACGACGGGTCGTACACCGGCACGTCGCGCACCCAGAGCGCGCGGAAGCCGAGCGTGTCGGCCAGTCGCGCGAGCGTTGCATGAAGTTCGAGGTCGGGCACGCCGGGACGGCGGCCGTCGCGCTGGCGCTTCGCGGCGCCGGCCAGCGACCAGTCGTTGTCGAGCGGCAGTTCGATGCCGATGCTGAAGCCGCCGCTGGCGAGCTTGTCGAGTGAAGTGGACATGGTCGGGTTGCTCCGTTCAGCGCGCGCGCAGGCTGCCTTCGGGCCGGTAGAAATCGAGCGAAGCCGCAGTGAAGAACGCGTGCGACGTGCCGGCGGCGAAATCGTCGAGGTGCACGACGGTTGCGCGGTCGGCTTCCTGCCACGAGATCGCATAGGTCTCGCCGGCGACGTGCCGCCACGTGTACGCGACTTCGCCCTTCGCGCCGGCGTACGCGCCTTCGGTGATCTCGTAGCGCATGTGGAGGCCGTCCTCGTCATACGCGTTCAGGGCGGTGAGGCCGTCGTAACGGACTTCGAAAGTCCTGCCGGCGAACGGCGGACGTTGGGTCGATGCGTTCATGCTGATGCGCTCCTGCGGGAAAGTGACGTTCAATGGGCGAGTTCGACGGGGTCGGCCGTGCGTTCGGGCAGGCCCTGGCCGCGGTCGAGGCGGCCGCTCAACGCGGTCAGCGCGAATGCGCCGAGCGTGACGGCGGCGCCGATCCACGGCGTATGGCCGAGGCCGACGTTCGCGACGATCAGGCCGCCGAGCGATGAGCCGCCCGCGACGCCGAGGTTGAACGCGGCGATGTTGAAGCCCGACGCGACGTCGGTGGCGTTCGGCGCGAAGTGGCGCGCCTGCTTGACGACGTACACCTGCAGGCCCGGCACGTTGCCGAATGCGACGGCGCCCCAAGCGAGCATCGTCAGCACCGCGAGCCACTTCACGTGCACCGTGAAGGTCAGCGCGAGCAGCACGATCGCGAGCAACAGGAAGATCCGCTTGAGCGCCTTGACCGGGCCGACGCGGTCCGCGAGCTTGCCGCCCCACACGTTGCCGAACGCGACCGACACGCCGTAGCCGACCAGCACCAGACTGACCTGCGACGGCGTGAAGCCGGCGATCTGTTCGAGCAGCGGCGCCATGTAGGTGAACGCGATCAGCGAGCCGCCGTAGCCGACCGCCGTCATCGCATAGACGAGCAGCAGGCGCGGCTGGGCGAGCACGCGGAACTGGCGGGCGAGCGGCGCCGGCGGCGTCCGCGGGAGGCCGCGCGGCACGAACGCGACCGCGCCGATGAACGCGACGAGGCCGAACAGCGCGACGATCAGGAACGTCGCGCGCCAGCCGAAGTGCTGACCGATGAAGGTGCCGAGCGGAATGCCGGCGACGAACGCGACGGTCATCCCGCTGAACATCGTGGCGATCGCGCTGGCAGCCTTGTCCTTCGGCACGAGCGTGGTGGCGATGATCGATCCGACCGAGAAGAACACGCCGTGGGCGAGGCCGGTGAGTACGCGCGCGACGATCAGCGATTCGTAGCCCGGCGCCTGCCAGGCCACGAGGTTGCCGACGGTGAACAGCGCCATCAGCGCGGCGAGCAGCGTCTTGCGCGGCACGCGGCCGGTGAGCGCGGTGAGGAGCGGCGCGCCGATCGCGACGCTCAGCGCATAGAGGCTGACGAGCAGCCCGGCCGACGGCAGGCTGACGCCGAGGTCGGCGCCGATCGTCGGGATCAGCCCGACGATCACGAATTCGGTGGTGCCGATGGCAAATGCGCTGATGGTCAGCGCAAGCAGGGCAAGTGGCATGACGGTGCTCCAGGGTCCGGTGACGATGGAGCGCAGTGTGCCGTCTTTACTTTTGCGGAAAAATGGGTCTATAAACCAAATTGTTTTGATTTTGGATCAATAATCCAGCAATGAAGATCACGCTCGACGAACTCCAGGCCTTTGCTGCCGTGGTCGACTCCGGTTCGATCACCGCTGCCGCGCAGCAGCTCGACCTCACCGTGTCGGCCACGAGCCGCACGCTCGCGCGGCTCGAGGAGAAGCTGAAGACCACGCTGCTGCGCCGGACCACGCGCCGGCTCGAATTGACCGAGGAAGGACGTGCGTTCCTGCAGGATGCGCGCGCAATCATCGAATCGGTCGAGAACGCCGAGGAGCAGATGCTCGCGCGGCGCGAGATGCCGTCGGGGCGCTTGCGCGTCGATGCGGCGACGCCGTTCATGCTGCACGTGATCGTGCCGCTCGTGCGTGGCTACCGCGAACGGTTCCCGAAGGTCGAACTGGAGTTGAACAGCAACGAGGGGATCATCGACCTGCTGGAGCGGCGCACCGACGTCGCGATCCGCATCGGCCGGCTCAAGGATTCGACGCTGCACAGCCGGCGCATCGGCAACAGCCGCCTGCGCATCCTCGCGAGCCCCGCGTACCTCGAAGCGCACGGCCAGCCGCGCAAGGTCGAGGATCTCGCCAGGCACACACTGCTCGGCTTCACGCAACCTGAATCGCTGAACGTCTGGCCGATCCTCGGCGCGGACGGCGAGCCGTGCCGCATCGAGCCCGGCATCTGGTCGTCGAGCGGCGAGACGCTGCGGCAGCTCGCGCTGGAGGGCGCGGGCGTCGTGTGCCTGTCGGATTTCATGACCGCGCAGGATCGCGAGGCCGGCCGGCTCGTGCAGGTGCTCGCGCGGCAGACGCTCGACGTCGAACAGCCGATCAACGCGGTGTATTACCGGAACACCGCGATTTCGTCGCGGATCGCGTCGTTCGTCGATTACATGATCGAGGTGCTGGGCGGCGATAGCGGCGGCAGCGGGGCGCCGGCGCGGCGCAAGGCTGCGTGGCTGGAGCCGCTGTAACGGCGCAGCGCTGGAAGGGTGGCAGGCGACGGGGGGCTGGGGGCGGGGCACCCGATCGGGCGCCCGGAGTGATCCGGCATGCCGCACGGCGCTTGCGCCGCGGGCCTGCCGTCATGCCGTGGTCAGGCTTCCTCGGACCACGACATGTTGTCGCGCGCCAGCAGCGCCGACGAGGCCGCCGGCCCGAACGTGCCGGCCGTGTAGAGGCGCGGACGGTCGCCGAGCTGCTTCCAGCCGTTGAGGATCGGCTCGACCCACGACCACGCGGCCTCGAGCTCGTCGCGGCGCATGAAGTGCGTGAGACGCCCGCGGATCACGTCGATCAGCAGCCGCTCGTAGGCTTCCGCGCGCCGTTCCGGAATCGCCTGCTGCAGGTCGAGGTTCAGGCTCACGGGCACCATCTTCATCCCGCTGCCCGGCTCCTTCGCGAGCATCTGCAACTGGATCGATTCTTCCGGCTGCAGCTGGATCACGAGGCGGTTGCTGTAGTGGCGCGGGCCGGTCGGGATGATCGAGAACGGCATGTCCGCGAACTCGATCACGATTTCCGACTGGCGGCGCTGCAGCCGCTTGCCGGTGCGCAGGAAGAACGGCACGTTCGCCCAGCGCCAGTTGTTGATGTGCGCGCGCAGCGCGACGAAGGTTTCCGCGTGGCTGTCCGCCGGTACGTTGTCTTCCTCGAGATAGCCCTTGACCGGCTGGCCGTCGACCGCGCCGGCCGTGTACTGGCCGCGCACGGTATCGCGCGCGACGTCCGACAGCGCCATCGGCCGCAGCGAGCGCAGCACCTTCAGCTTCTCGTCGCGCACCGCGTCCGGGTCGAGCGACACCGGCGGCTCCATCGCGACGATGCACAGCAGTTGCAGCAGGTGGTTCTGCACCATGTCGCGCAGCGCGCCGGTATGGTCGTAGAAGCCCGCGCGGCTGCCGACGCCGACCGTCTCCGCCACCGTGATCTGCACGCTGCGGATGCTCGGCGCCTGCCACAACGGCCCGAAGATCGGGTTGCCGAAGCGCAGCACCATCAGGTTCTGCACGGTTTCCTTGCCGAGGTAATGGTCGATCCGGTAGATCTGCGATTCCGCGAAATGCCTGCCGACCGCATTGTTGATCGCCTGCGCCGACGCGAGATCGTGGCCGAGCGGTTTTTCGAGCACGACGCGCGAGCGCGCATCGACGAGGTGCGCGGCCGACAGGTTGTCGCAGATCGTCGTGAACAGCTCCGGCGACGTCGACAGGTAGAACACGTGGATCGCGTCGGGGCGCGCCGCTTCGGCGAGCCGCGCATAGTCTTCCGGCGCGTTCACGTCGATCAGCACGTACTTGAACAGGTCGAGGAAACGGGCCCACGCGTCGGCGTCGAACGCCTTCGCGTCGATGAACGGGCGCGACTGCTCGTCCATGAACTTGCGGTAGCCGTCGATGCCCCAGTCGCGCCGGCCGACCGCGATGATGCGCGTCTGCGGCGGCAGGTTGCAGTGCAGGTGCGCCATGTACAGCGCGGGCAACAGCTTGCGGGCGGCCAGGTCGCCGCCGCCGCCGAAGATGATCATGTCGACGGGCTGGTCGGCTTCGGTCTGGTTGGGCTGATTCGTCATGAGTGGTTCGCGGTCTGAAACGGGTGAGCGTGGAACGAACATCAAAGCGCCGGCCGCCGGTGCGTTGGCGTGCCAGTACGTGGAAACGCTAATAGTGCACGCTTTTGACCGATTGCGGATGGGTTCCCCCCATATGTAACAGGGCTTGCGGCCCGGTCGTCGTCGCGATTATGATTGAGCGCTCACTCATTAAAGGAATCGAACGTGGCCCGACCGCGCAGTCCCGACAAGCACGACGCCATCCTCGCCGCGGCCGCCCGGGCGCTCGCGGAGGACGGCGCGAGTGCGACCACCGCACGCATCGCGCGGCTCGCCGGCGTCGCGGAAGGCACGGTGTTCACGTATTTCGAGACCAAGGATGCGCTGCTGAACGCGCTGTACCTGAGCCTGAAGGCCGACCTGCGCGACGCGATGATCACCGGGTTTCCGGAGCACGCGCCGGCCGAGCAGGCCATGCGGCATGTGTGGAACAGCTATGTGTCGTGGGGCATCGCGGATCCGCACGGGCAGCGCGCGCTGCGGCAGCTCGAAGTGAGCGGCCGCATCGACGACGCGCATCGTGCGGCCGGCACCGAAGGCTTCGGTGCGATCACCGCGCTGCTGCGCGCGCAGAGTGCCGCCGCGGGCGGGCTCGACGCCGACGACGCGCATGCGTTCTGCACGGCGCTGTTCACGTCGATCGCGGAAACGGCGATGGAGTCGATCGCACGCGATCCGGCGCGGGCCGATGCGTACCGGGAAGCCGGGTTTCGCGCGCTGTGGGCCGTGCTGCACGCGGTGTGATAGCGGGCAAGTTGTAGAGGGATGAGCGGCGACGCGTTGGGTTCGGGCGTCGCCGCGACGATGGAAGGCGGTTTCAGGCAGGGCGACGCACGGTGAAAACGACCGGTTCAGCGCCCATATTAATGAGTGAGTAATCATTCATTTTGGTGGTTTCAACTTTGTCGAGGAATGGAAATGTCGAAAGTCTGGTTGGTGACAGGGGCCGCACGCGGCCTGGGGCGTGCAATCTCGGAAGCGGTGCTGGCGGCGGGCGACCGGCTGGTGGCCGGGGCGCGCGATCCGGCGCGGCTCGCCGATCTGGAAGCGCGGTACGGCGACCGGCTGCTGCCGATCGAGCTCGACGTGACCGACGCAGCGGCGGCCGCGCATGCCGTGGCCGCCGCCCGCGACGCGTTCGGACGCATCGACGTGCTGGTCAACAACGCGGGCTACGGTCATACGGCGCCGTTCGAGCAGATGGGCGCCGACGACTTCCGCGACCAGATCGAAACGAACCTGTTCGGCGTGGTCAACCTGACGCGTGCGGTGCTGCCGACGATGCGAGCGCAACGCGCGGGCCACATCTTCCAGGTGTCGTCGGTCGGCGGGCGCACGGCGACGGTCGGCCTGTCCGCGTATCAGGCCGCGAAGTGGGCGGTCGGCGGGTTCAGCGACGTGCTGTCGAAGGAAGTCGCGCCGTTCGGCGTGCGCGTGTGCACGCTCGAGCCGGGCGGGATGCGCACCGAATGGGCCGCGCAGGCGAAGCGCCACGTCGACGGCCTGCTGCCCGACTATCAGCCGTCGGTCGGGAAGATTCTCGAACTGCTCGGTGCGTACGGCGGCCACGAGGTCGGCGATCCCGCACGGATCGCGGGGCTGATCGTCGAGCTGTCGCGTCGCGACGACGTGCCGATGCGCCTGCTGCTCGGCAGCGATGCGCTGTTCGTGTGCGAGCAGGCGGAAACGCAGCGTGCGGAGGAGGCGGCACAGTGGCGGGACGCGACGCTGTCGACGATGTTCCCGGACGCGACGCTGCCGGACGGGTTGGAGGCGTTGAAGGAGTGGACCGAGCGCTGACCCGTTCCTGCTCCTGCTCCTGCTTGCCGTGAACCGGCACGTCGGAACCGCGACATATCTCTCCGGTGTCGCGCGGTTCCAGCGTCCGGCTCGGCGAATCGCGCCGACCGAGGCCGGCACGCGCTCAGCGCCCCAGCGCGTAGAACTCCGCGTTGGGCCGCATGTTCGTCACGTTCGCGATGCGATTCGACATCCCGAAGAACGCCGAGATCGCCGCGATGTCCCAGACGTCCTCTTCGGTGAAGCCATGCGACTTCAGCGTGTCGAAGTCCGCTTCGCCCACCAGGTGCGCGGTTTGCGAAACCTTCATCGCGAAGTCGAGCATCGCCTTCTGCCGGACGGTGATGTCGGCCTTGCGGTAGTTGGTCGCGACCTGGTCGGCGATCAGCGGATCCTTCGCGCGAATGCGCAGGATCGCGCCGTGCGCGATCACGCAGTACTGGCACTGGTTCACGGCGCTGGTGGCCACGACGATCATTTCCCGTTCGGCCTTGGTGAGGTTGCCCGGCTTGTCCATCAGCGCGTCGTGGTACGCCATGAACGCGCGAAACTCGTCCGGGCGATGCGCGAGCGTGAGGAATACGTTCGGGATGAAGCCCGACTTTTCCTGGACGGCAGCGATCCGTGCGCGAATATCGTCGGGCAGGTCATCGAGCGCCGGCACCGGAAAGCGGCTGACGGGCGCGTGGTTGGCAGCGGTCATGAGGTCTCCTGGATAAAGTGGCACGGGCGAACGCGACGCGCGAGCCGCCGGCCGGACATGAAACGACGGGTTGCCGGTGCTGGCGTCATGCGTTGACGTCCACGACGATGCGGCCGCGTATCTTGCCGGCGATCAGTTCCTCGGCAAGCGGTATGGCGTTGCCCAGGCCGACCTGATGACTGATCGCGCCCAGCTTTTCGACGTCGAGATCGGACGCGAGCCGGCGCCATGCCTCCAGCCGCTCGGCGCGCGGGCACATCACGCTGTCGATGCCGACGAGCGTCACGCCGCGCAGGATGAACGGCGCGACGGTGGCGGGAAAGTCCATGCCGGCGGCCAGGCCGCAGGCCGTCACCGCGCCACGATAGCGCGTGGTCGCGCACACGTTGGCGAGCACGTGACTGCCTGCGACGTCGACCGCGCCGGCCCAGCGTTCCTTGCCGAGCGGCTTGCCCGGTGCGCCGAATTGCGACCGGTCGAGGATCTCCGCCGCGCCGAGCTGCCGCAGGTAGTCCGCATCGGCCGGGCGGCCGGTCACGGCAACGACGCGATAGCCGAGCCGCGCGAGCAGGGCGATGGCGACGCTGCCGACGCCACCTGCCGCGCCGGTCACCACGATCTCGCCATCGTCCGGGCGCACGCCATGCCGTTCCAGCGCCATCACGCACAGCATCGCAGTGTAGCCCGCGGTGCCGATGGCCATCGCCTGTTGCGGCGAAAACGCGGACGGCAGCGGCACCAGCCAGTCGCCGTCGACGCGTGCCTTCTGGGCCAGGCCGCCCCAGTGCGTTTCGCCGACGCCCCAGCCGTTGAGCACGACGCGATCGCCCGCGCGGTAATCCGGATGCGTGCTGTGCTCGACCTCGCCGACCAGATCGATGCCCGGCACCATCGGGAACTTGCGGACCACCGGGCTCTTGCCGGTGATCGCCAGCCCGTCCTTGTAGTTCAACGTCGAATAGCCGACCCGGATCGTCACGTTGCCCGCGGGCAACTGCGCGTCGTCCAGCGTCTGCAGCCGCGCGTGCTGGCCGGTTTCGTCCTTGTCGATCACGATGCCCTGGAACATGCGTCCTCCTTTTTAGACCGATCGTCTAGTTAATGGCAAAAAAATTCAGCGGCGAGGCAATCCATTGAAGAAAAACTGCGCGAACAGCGCAAGCGGCACGTCGCTGCGTTCGAGCTTCGCGCGCAGCACGGCGCCTTCCCAGCCGATCCAGAAGCAAGCGGCCAGCTCGGCCGGGTTTGCCGACTCGGCGAGCTCGCCGGCTTGCTGGGCCGCGGCCAGGCAGGCGGCCAGCCGGCGTTGCCAGTCCTCGAACGTCACGCGCAGACGCGCACGGAAACTCTCGGGCAGTGCGCCCATTTCCTGGCCGAGGTTGCCGATCAGGCAGCCGCGGCTGTATTCATGGCGCGCCATGCCGTCGCGTGCATCGTCGACGAACGCGCGCACGCGTGCCAGCGGCGACGGCTCGGGCTGGCTGAAATGACGGTCCAGCTTGCGGGCGAAGAAGTCCGCGTAGCGATCGATCAGTTCGAGGCCGAACGCCTCCTTGCTGTCGAAGTAGTGATAGAACGAGCCCTTGGGCACGCCGGCGCGCCCGAGGATCTCGTCGAGCCCGGTGGCCGAAAAGCCCTTCTCGGTGAGCACTTCCAGCCCGGTGCGCAACAGCATGTCGCGCGTCGCGACGAGGTCTTCGTGCTGCTTCGGTGGCCTGCCGCGGCGGCGAGGCGGATCAGTTCGAACGTCCATGGGCGAATAATAGACCGTTCGTCTCAAAAATCAATAGCAGTTCGCTCGACGACATGGCCGACGACGTGCCGGATCGTCGACCGGATGTCACCAGGCCGCGGGTCGGCCCGCTAGCCGGCCGCTTTCCCGAAGACGAGGCTGTCAGTCATCGTTGACCGGGAAGCGACCCGTCATCCGGAATGCGCTTCCCCGGCCTGGTCACGCTGAAACATCGGATGACGAATCGATATGAGAATCTTCAAGCCTTCACGAAGGTGAGGAGATCCGCATTGAGCACATCGGCATTGACCGTCAGCATGCCGTGGCCGTAGCCCGGATAGGTCTTCAATGTGCCGTTCTCGAGCAGTTTGATCGCCTTCAGCGCGGCATTCTCATAGGGGACAATCTGGTCGTCTTCGCCATGCAGCACAAGCGTCGGCACGCTGATCGCCTTGAGATCGTCGGTCTGGTCCGTCTCGGAGAATGCCTTGATGCCCTCGTAATGCGCGTTGGCGCTGCCCATCATGGCTTGGCGCCACCAGTTCCGAATCACGCCTTGATCGATCTTTGCGCCGGTTCGATTGAATCCGTAAAACGGGCCGCTCGGCACATCGAGAAAGAACTGGGCGCGATTGGCCGCGGTGCCGGCACGCAACCCGTCGAATACCTCGATCGGCACTCCGTCGGGGTTGGCCTCCGTCTTCAGCATCAGCGGTGTCACCGCGCTGACCAGTATCGCTTTGGCGACACGCCCGGCCGGCTCGCCGTGCCTTGCGACATAGCGGGCGACTTCGCCGCCGCCGGTGGAGTGACCGATATGCACTGCATGCCGGAGATCCAGCGCTTCGACCACGGCGAATGCATCCGCCGCGTAACGGTCCATGTCGTGACCTTCGGCGACTTGCGCCGAGCGCCCATGTCCGCGCCGGTCGTGGGCAATGACGCGATATCCCTTCGACAGGAAAAACAACATTTGGGCATCCCAGTCATCCGACGAGAGCGGCCAGCCGTGATGGAAGACGATCGGCTGAGCGTCCTTCGGGCCCCAGTCCTTATAAAAAATCTGGACGCCGTCTTGCGTGGTAACGAATGACATGATGTTTTTCCTTTCGTACGGTTGCAGGGAAGTAACGGTTGCTGCGAATGTAGCCATGGCGGCGAGGGCGGTAGTTGTTTGGGCAATGCGGGATGCAGGCGAAAAGAAACCCGCGTGATGGGCACGCTCGGCAGTTGGGCTTCGCGATTGGTGGCGTCAAAAAAAATGCGACCAAGGCCACGGCTTTCGCACGGTGATACCGACGAGGTGAATGTCGACATGCGCGGCACGATTGCCGCGGATATCACCGCGAGAGTGAGATTCCGCGTCCGCGAGTGACCATCAACGAACGCGACCGGATCGGCAAGCGCGTCATTTCCGATGGCGCCGTTCAACCTCGAGCCCCGTCACGCAGGGTGTCGTCAAGCCGACGCCGCGCCCGGGTAATCGACATAACCCTCCGCGCCTTGCGTGAACCACGTGGTCGGATCGTCCGACGCAAGCGGAATCGCGTCGGCCAGACGGCGCGGGTAATCCGGATTCGCGATGAAAGGGCGCCCGAACGCAACGGCATCGCCAATACCGGTGTCGAGTTCCGCCTGGGCTCGGGCCGCGTCGAAATCCGAGTTGAGCACCAGCGGTCCTTTGAAAGCCGGGCGGATCCGCGCCGCGAGCGGATCGAGATAGCCGACGCCGAAACTGCCGTTCAGTGGCGGCTCGCGCAGTTCCAGGAACGCGATCCCGACCGTGGATAGCGACTCGGCGGCCGCGATAAACAGCGGCAACGGATCGCTATCACGCACGCCCAGGGTTTCGCCGTTGGGAGACAGGCGAACGCTGGTGCGATCGGCTCCCACGACCTCCGCGACAGCCTCGGTTACCTCGATGAGAAGCCGGAGCCGATTGGAGATCGAGCCGCCATACGCGTCGCCGCGGAAGTTGGCGCTGTCTCGCAGGAATTGGTCGATCAGATAGCCGTTCGAAGCATGCAACTGCACGCCGTCGAAGCCGGCCTGCAGTGCGTTACGTGCAGCGGCGGCGAACTGTTCGATCACGGAGGGAATTTCGTGTGTCCCCAGTGCGCGTGCCGGCGTGTAGGACTGCTTTCCTTCATAGGTATGGGCATGGCCCGGTGCCGTCGTGATGGACGACGAGACAGGCTGCGCGCCATCGAGAAAGCTCGGATGCACCACGCGGCCCATATGCCAGAGCTGGGCCACGATGCGACCGCCCGCTTCATGCACGGCGTCGGTCACTTTTCGCCAGCCGGCAACCTGGGCCGGCGTCCACAGTCCGGTGGCGTAGGGCCAACCCAGCCCCTGCCGGGAAATGCCAATGGCCTCCGAGATGATGAGACCTGCGGATGCGCGCTGACTGTAATAGTCGGCCATCATTGCGGTGGGTACGTGCTCGCGGGTTCCCCGCGCACGTGTCATGGGCGCCATCAGGATACGGTTGGGCGCTTCGATCGCGCCCAGTCGAATGGGATCAAACAGCGTAGGCACCAAACCTCCTTCTTGTTCGTTGTCAGCGTGGCAATACCGCGAGCCCTTCAGGCCACATCACACGAGACGGGCGCCACCGTCGATGTGGATCGTCTCGCCGTTCATGAAACCGTTGCTCATGAGGAACACCACCGCGGCGCCCACTTCGTCAGCGGTACCCAAACGATGCAGCGGCAATTTTTCTTTCAATGCGTTCACGTACGCGTCGCGACCGTCGCCGAGCGTGCGAGCAAGCAGCGGCGTGTCGGTGGTGCCGGGCGAAACGGTGTTGACGCGGCGCGGCGCCAGTTCAAGCACCAAACCCCGGGCCAGGGCTTCCATCGCGGCGGACGCCGACGCAAGAATGGCCGTGCCGTAGGCATTGGGTCGGTCGGCCAGCACGCCCGAAATGAAGGTGATGGAGCCATCGGCGGCCAGGCGATCACCGAGCGTGCGCAACGTGTGCACGGCTGCCCAGACACGTTCGTCGAACGCCCGACGCAGATAGTCGACATCCGCTTCCAGCACCTTGCCTGCCACGAAGGTCCCTGCGAGGAGTACGAGATGGTCGACGTGTGCGATGTCGGCCAGCGCCGCGGTGAGGGTTTCCGGCTTGGTCACGTCGGCGGCGCGCCAACCCGCAAAACCATGCTCGGCGGCGACGCGTTCAGCGCCCTCCGCGTTGAACCCGATCACGGTGACGTTCGCCCCGGCGGCCTTGGCTTGTTTGGCTGCGGAAAGGCCAATGCCGGAGGTTCCGCCGATGATGAGGACGGACTTGTTATCGAGTGAACGGGCGGCGAAATCGGTAGTCATGAAAGTAGGTCCTGTCGGCTGACGCAACCCAATGCGGCGTCTTGGACAGCACTCTATACTTGCCAATTGATATTGATAATCAGCGCCAAACTCGCTTTAATCATTCCGCCATGGAACAAATCAGCCTGGACCGCCTGACGGGTCTCATTGCATTCAGCCGTGCGGCCTCGTTAGGGAGTTATTCGGCCGCCGCTCGGGCGCTTGGCGTCACACCGTCCGCCGTGAGCAAGAGCATCCAGCGTCTCGAGCAGCACTTCGAGCTCAAACTGTTCAACCGGACCACCCGATCATTGACCCTGACCCAGGAGGGGCGCGAACTGCATGAACGCACGCTGCGCCTGCTTGCGGAAATGGAGGCCATCGAGCAGGCCGCGGTCTCGGCGCGATCCGAGCCGGCCGGCATCCTGAAAGTGACCGCGCCGCTCCCGATCGGGATTCATCTGATCGCGCCTGCGCTACCTGCGTTTCGAAAGCGGTTTCCCAAGCTGTCCATCGACCTGCGCCTGGGCGACCATTTCGTCGATCTGGTCGGTGAAGGAGTCGATGTAGCCATTCGCGTAGGAGATCTAGCCGGTTCTCGCCTGATCTCGCGCCAGCTGTCGCCCCACCATATCGGAGCGTACGCATCCCCGGACTATCTGGCCCGGCGCGGTGTCCCCAAACACCCCGACGACCTCGTGGATCACGATTGTGTGAATTTCCGCTTTCAGAGTTCGGGACAGGTCTTCCGCTGGAATTTTGTCACCGCTGAAGGATCGCTCGACCTGATACCGGACGCCGGCATCGTTGTCGATACCAGCGATGCCGTCGCCGCCGTGATGGCCGCCGGCGGAGGCGTCGGCATTACACCCGCCTATGTGGCCGATTCCTACGTCAAGCGCGGGGAGCTTGTGCCGCTCCTCACCGAGTTCGTCGAACCGCGCTCCACGATCACGGCGCTGTGGCCGGAGAGCCGGCGCAGCAGCCCGAATGTCAAAGCATTCGTTGCACACCTGACGAAGGTGTTTGCTTCGTATGCGGCCGACAAGTGACGCCGGTCCGATGATGTTCAGGTAGTGCGCCGCGGTAAGGCGGCGCCCCCGAAATCGGTGCGAGTACCGCAGCGTTCAGCCTTCCCCGGATCATGAGCACTCGATCGCCACGGCGTTTTTCGAGCGACTGAGCCTGATTTCTCCCAGGTAGACGCTGTCGCCCAATTCGCACTCGCGCCAGGCGTTGCCGAGGGCGTGTCGGATTTTGACTCGGTAGGCGCCGCTGCCCTTGGCCAGGCCATCGAAGCGGAAATCACCGAAACCGTCCGAGACCGTTTCGGCTACCTGCATATTACCGACGTACAAGGCGACGACCGCATCCGTGACGCACTCGACCACGTCCCCTGCCTGGACACTGACACTTCCGCCGACGAAGCACGTTTCCCAGCGCTCGAGGCCGCTGTACCACACGCGGGGCTTTGTGCTCAGGTCGGGTCGCAATACCTTGAGTCCCTCCCGTCGGGCCTTCTCGGCCATCGCCGTGTCATCGAGCTTGACCGTCTCGAAGACATCGGTGGGGCACGACTGCTGACAACGCGGGCGAGGCCAACCGTGGTCGAGCAAATGCGCATCGAAGATCCAGACCTGGGGCAGTTGCAGCTCTTCGTTCCAGACGATTGCCTTGTAAGGGCAGGCCTTGACGATGTCCTTGCGGCCTCGTGCCTTGTCCGGATCGATGATGACGATGCCGTCGGCACGCTTGCGAATGGCGCCGCCGCCGACACGCATGCAGGGCGCGTCGTCACAATGATTGCACATGACCGGCAAATAAGTGGTCTGGACCATATGCGCGGCACCCTGTACGCGACGCAGGATGCGGATGGGGCTCTCGGCGTTGGCCGAGGCGGGCGCGGCGTAACCGGGAAAGTCGTTGCCGACGTGTTCGTCCCGCGCGGCGATCACGCAGTTCTGGCAGTTCTCGCAACGCCCGACCTTGATAATCAGGTTCCACTTGTTCATTTGACATTCCTCACGCTGCGCGACCGAGCATGAACGCTTCGGCACCGCGCCATTTCTCGACCTGCACCAGGCAGGAATTCGGGCTCATGCTGCTGGTGCCGGCGGTCTGCGGCCGGTCAGGGGTGAGCATGTTCATGCAACCGCCAATCTCGACTTGCTCGCCGTCGATTTCGATCAACTGAAATTCGGCGCTCGCCTCGTAGGACTTCACCACGCCGGCGTTCACGAGCGGCGAGACATCGGCCGCACAGATCACGGCGCCGCGATCGTTGTGCACCTTGACGAGATCGCGATGGGCAATGCGTCGAGCGGCGGCATCGGCCGGATTGAGTCTCAGCAGCCAGAAGCGGTGCCCCGCGATCAGCGCGCGATGATCGTCGATGCCGTTCACCGCGGAGTTCTTGCCGTCACAATGGGTATGAAAGCTGTAGCGGCTGTGGGTGGCGATCAATTGCAGCGGATAGCGCCGAGCCAGGTCCGAGCGCAGACCTTCCCAGGAGGGGATATATCGGTTGAGCGGCGGCCGCTCGGGGTTGTCCGCCGTGTGCCGCTTCAGCAACTCGGGCACGAACTCCAGCTTGCCGCTTGGCGTCTGCAGGCCCTTGCCGAACGTTTCCGAGAACTGCGACGGCAGCGGATGAGGTTCCGGCAGGTCCTTCCTCCTGTCTTCCGCATACCAACGCATGTCCGCGGGATGACGAAGCTCGGGCTTTTCGGGCGGCACGACGAAGTAGCCCTTGCGGCAGAATTCGCGCCACGAAATGTGATCGGGCAGATCCGACGAGTCGAAGACGCGCTTGACCCAGTCAAGATCGCCGCAGCCTTCGGTGAAGATGCCACCCAGGCCCAACCGGATCAGGATGGCGGTGAAGATGTCGTAGTCGGAGCGGGACTCGCCCAAAGGCTCGATGCACTTGTGCTGCATGGTCAGCACGCGATGGTTGACCGTGCCATACCCGTGGTGCGCGTAGCCGCCCGAATTCGCCCATTCCCCGATGTCCCAACGCTCCAGCGACGTGCACGCGGGCAGGATGATGTCGGCGAACTGTGCCTCGCCTTCCATCCAGATCGACTGATTGACCACGAACTCGATGCTCGAGTGCCGGTAGGCCTCCGTCCAGCGTCCGGAATTCGTCACGGTACTGAACGACGATCCGCCATAGCGATAGATCATGTGGATCGGCGAATAGCCGGGCATCGGGTAGGTGAATGGCGCGAACTGGGCTTCCTGGGACATGCCGTCCCACAGATAACCGGTGGCGTGACCGTTGAGAATCGCATCGGGCATCTGCTGGCGCGGCACCATCTGCTTGACCGGATTCATGGTGAGGATGTGCGGCATGCGCTGGTAGTTGTCCACCGCATTGGCGGTCCACGCCAGGTCGCCTGAAATGCCGCCGTCCGCGTAGCCGGGGAAGTAGAACTGCAGATCGTGCGGGACGCCGATTTCGAGGCAGCCGAAATTCACACCCGGCTTGCCCCAGCCCTGCATGGCCATCATCATGATCATGCAGCGCGCCCATTGCGCCCCGGTCGCCCCGCGGCCCGCGCCACCGAATCCCGCGCCGGTCATCCCGACGGCGAGATGAACCTTCTTGTTTCCCCACAGGCGCGCCAGCGCGCGGACGTCCTTGGCCGGCACGCCGGTCTCGCTCTCCTGCCATTCGGGCGTCTTGGGCGTACCGTCGGCTTCGCCCAGCAGGTAGGCTTTCCAATCGTCGAAACCGGTCGTGCGCGCCGCGACGTAATCCTTGTCGTACAAGCCCTCCACGGCCCATACGTACATGATCGCGGTCGCCAGGGCAGCATCGGTTTGCGGCCGGACCGGGATCCAGCGGCCGCCCAGCAGCTGTGCGGTCGGATTGCAGTGCGGGTCGATGTGAACGAACTCGATGCCGAGCTCCTTGGCCCACAGACGGCGTGGCGTTCCCTCGAATCCCGCGTAGGCCCCGTTGGTACTTTCGGGGTCGCAGGACCAGAAGACGATCATTTCGGCCTCCTTTAGAGCGTCCTCCAGGCCGCCATAGCCGGAGGGCACGCCGACGCGCATCGAGTTGCCGAAATGGTGCATGGCGCCCCAGTACCAGCCTTCCCAGCTGTCCGGATTCGCGGCGACCCGGGTGAAGCCGATCAGGTTGGCGAAGCGCGTCAGCGCGCTGAGGTAGTAGCCCACGTTGCCCCACTGATGGTGAGACGACATCGGGAACGTGATGGAACCGGGGCCGTGAACGCGCTTCTGCCGGTTGATCTCCTTGGCGACGATGTCCAGGGCCTCGTCCCAGCTGATACGCACATAGCCGGACTTGCCGCGGTTCTGCGGATTGCGCTCGCCGTCGGGGTCGAAGTCGACCCGTTTCATCGGGTGAAGGACGCGCTTGTCGGAGTAGACCAACGACTTGAGGGTCAACGCGTGCGGCGCGACCAAGCCACGCCGTGGCGGGCTGAAGCGGCGTCCGCGTGCCTCGATCACCCAGCTCGACGCATCCGTATCGTCCAGCTCGATGGGGGTCACGCGGACGATGCGGCCATCCTTGACGTAGACGAACAGCGGGCCGCCATTGGTACAGGTGGTGTAGCGTCGGGTGCCGTCGCGCATGGGCGTGCCCATCGGCAGACCGACGGTGCGCATCATGCTCAGGGTTTGCATGAGCCAGACCAGCAGTTCGTCCTCGCCCTCCGTGACGACCTTGAAGTTCTTGGCGGCGTGGATGATTTCGCCCTGGTCCGGGCTGGGGGAAAGAAACTTCAGGGCAGTGGCGACATCCTTGAAGGCCATGCGCACATCGGGCCGCGGGTGCTTGCCGGCGCGCGACCGAATGCGGCCATTCCTGAACTCGATGACGCGACCCATGCTTTGATCCATGAGCCCGATCCACGCGACGAGATTGCGCTCTTTGAGACGTTCTCGGTAGGCGGGAAAGCGGCGCGCCGTCAGGTCCAGAACCTTGGGCAATGCAAACAGAATGGTCTTGAGAACCTGTCGTTTCATCGTTCGATCCTATGTGTTGCTTTGATGCGGGGGGCTGGCATCCGGGCGTGCTCGTCAGAACGTATAGGCGACGTTCAGGAAAACGCTGACGGGATTGAGCCGGAGCGTCGATTTGGAAACGATCTGCGTCCCCGTCGCGGTCTGTCCGTATAACGTGAGGTGGGTCTTCACCGGCATGTAGCCGACGGAGGTTCCGACAGACCAGTGTCTGGTCACCGCGTAATTCGCCCCGATCTCGAACACGGGGTTCCACGAAGCGCTGAGTGTCGCGCGCGCCGAGCCGCCCGGCCCGAAGCTGTCGGAGACGAACTGGCTATTGGTGGCTCGAACCTGGGTGAACCACGTATAGTTCGCGCCAATGCCCAGGTACGGCCGGAATTTCGATGTGGCTGAGAACAGGTGGTATCGCAGTTCGATGGCGGGCGGCATCGGCCTTGTCGTGCCGAGCGTGCCGTACTTCTGCAACGTCCCGTCGCCAATCAGATTGACTTTCAGCGGCATTCCAAAAAGCATCGCGACGCCGAAGTTGTCGGTGACGTAGTACTCGTTGGTAATGCCGAGCGTATCCGTCGAACTGGCATGTGCGCTGCTACCGGTCAGTTCCTGATTCACCGTTACGCCGCCCGCACTTTGCACGATCAGGGGCGTTGCATTGCCCTGAGGGGAAATGTGTAGCCATCCTACTGATGTCGTGATGCTTCCGGCTGTCTGTGCCTGCGCATCGTCGGCAAGCAGAGCCGAGCAGATACAAATCGCCACGCCTGCGAAACGCGTCGTTCGCCTGAAATTCATCTTGTGTCTCCTCTGTCTCGATCCGTCTCTATGAATAACAACTAATTTGGATAACTTATTGAGTGCGGCGATCTGCTTCCGATGTTGGTGCCATCCAGACTAGCCGCGCGCCTCCATCGCCGCGGATCTGTTGCTGTCAGTCAGGATGACCGTGTCGGCTGCGCGGCGATCGAGATCGAGAACGCAAACGGAAAACGTCCCAGCACGACGCGCGCCACAGGTTCGAGCCCGGGGTCGCTCAGCTCGACCGAGACAGACAATCCGCCCGATTGATCGGTCGTGACGTCGATCGATGCACCGGGGGCGCCGCCCTGGGCCAATGCCGCGCGCAGCGCGTCACGCGTCTCGCGGCGCTTGAGTTCCGGTTTGAAGATCTTGCCGACGCCCGTGAGCGGGATCGCTTCCACGATTCGGACGTGCTTGGGCTGTGCGGCGCGTTCGGCGATCTGCTGTTGCATGAACGCCGTCAGATCGTGCTCGGTCGCGCTCATCCCCGGCTTGAGCTGAACATATGCGACCGGCAGCTCACCGGCATGCGCATCGGGACGCCCGATTGCCGCGGCGAGCTGGACCGCCGGATGTCGATGCAGCGGCTCCTCGATCGCCGCAGGGTCGATGTTGTGCCCGCCCCGAATGATCAGTTCCTTCTTGCGGCCGGTCAGCCAGAAGTAACCGTCGACGTCGCAGCGGCCGAGGTCGCCCGTGTTGAGCCAGCGCGTGCCGTCGCCGAGATCCAGCCACAGCGCCTTGTTCTGATCGGCACGCAGGTAGCCGGTGAAAACGTTCGGCCCGGAGATGACGAGCAGCCCCTCTTCGTTCTCCGCGCAATCGCGCAGATACCGTCCCGCGTCGTCCACGACGACAGCTTTCATCGCCTGGAAGGGGATGCGAAGCCCGATCGATCCCAGCCGGCGCTCGCCCGTCGGCGGATTGACGCTGCTCACGCAGGTTCCCTCGGTCAGACCGTAGCCTTCGAGAATCCGGATGCCGGTTTTTTCCTGGAAGGCCCTGAAGACGCCGACCGGCATCGGCGCCGCACCGCACAGGCCGTATTCGAGCGAGTCGATAACATGACCGTCGGCAGGAATGTCGAGCAGCGACGCGTAAAGTGTCGGGACGCCACTGAAGAAATTGATATGGTGATGTTCGACGATTTCCCAGAAACGTTTGACGACACCGTCACCTCGATAACCTTGCGGTGTGCCGAGCACGACATGGGCGCCGCGGGAAAAAGGCAGCAGGCCGGTCACCATCGCGGCATTGACGTGAAAGAGCGGCAATCCGCAGAAAGTCGTTTTGCCGGGGCCGATGCTGTCGCCGAAGAACCGGCCGGCGCTCCATGCGTTCGCCACTTCGTTGCCATGGCTGCGCATCGCGATTTTCGGCAACCCCGTTGTTCCCCCCGTACAGAAGAACGACGACATGTCGCCCGGTTGAATGCGGCGCACGTTGTCGAGCGCCGTACCGGATTCCCGGGCCATTTCCGTACCGAAGTCGTGGATCTGGATATGCGCGGGCACGGCGCCGCGCAAACCAGCCTCGCCGTGCAGCTTATGGCACGCGTCACGCTGGAGCATGCGGGCCGCTGCTTGCGCGGTGCCCCGCACACGATCGGCCGGATCGACCAGCACGAGATGCTGCAGCGACTCGACCTGGTGAAGGATAGCCGCGACTTTCTGCCAGAGATCGGTGCCGGGAAATGGCGCGAGCGTCACGAGTACGCTGGCGCCTGCCGATTTGAGCAGATTGCCGATCGCTTCGCCTTCGAGCAACGGATTGATCGCACATACGATGCCGGCCGCCTGCCCGCCCCAGATCACGAAATGCGTTTCGGGAAGATTGGGCAGCACATAAGCGATCACCGAACGCGAGTTCACGCCGAGCCGCGTGAACAGGTTGGCCGTGCGCGTGATGTCACGAACCAGCTCGCGATAGGTCCAGCGCTCGGCGTCGCGGTGCGCGTCGGCGGTCAGGAAAAAGGAGAGCGCGGGGGCGGACGGGTCGATGGCCGCGCCGGCGCAAATCATCTCGTAGGTGCTGGCAGGGAGATCCGGCGGAAGGCCCTGCGCTTCGATCGCCAGCACGTCGTACCGGGTCGCGATGCCGTTCATGCTGCTTCGTCCACGATCTTGTTACGCTGCACGCCCAGATCGATCGTTCCGTCGCGGCTCGCGATCCGGGCTTCGACGATGTCTCCGGCCTTCAGGTACTGCGCGCGTCCCGCCTGCACCTTCATGAACATCTTCCACTTGAAGGATTCGGGAAATAGCGCCACGGCCCGCTGCTTGAGCGGCGACGGAATGCTGAGTGCGCAGCCGGCCGGCGTGCCGGTCGCGAGCAGGTCGCCGGCGCGAAGGTCGTGCACGCCCGACAACTCGGTCAACGTTTCGGCTGGACCATAGACGAGGTTCGACGTCGAGTCCCGCTGACGCACCGCGCCGTTGACGGTCAACGTCAGGTCGAGCGCCTTCAGCTTCGGGAAGTCACGCCGCTCGAGCAGGCACAGGTAGGGGCCGACCGGGCCAAACGTCCGGAAACTCTTGCCCTTGTAGAACTGCATCTGCGGGATCTGAACATCGCGTGCGGAATAGTCGTTGACGATCACGGTGCCGGCGACGTAGTCGTGCAGGTTCTCGTCCGTGATCTGCCTGTGGGATGTGATGTCGCGTTTGAGGATGAGGCCGAGCTCGATTTCGTAGTCGAGAAACCGGACGTGTCGCGGTTTCACCACCGGTGAGTCGGCGGCGACGATGCAACTCGTCGCCTTCGTGAAGATCATGTTGAACTTTTTCGCGTCCGGATCCATGCCCGATTCGATCATGTGCTGACGATAATTCGCGCCCTGGCAAACGAATTGCTGGTTGGCTGTCACCGGGGGCAGCCACTCCACCTCTGTCTCGGGAATCGTCGATCCGTCGAGCGCGGCGAGTTGTTCAACCGGATTCGCCGCGAGAAAGCTCGCGGTGGTTTCGAAGTCGCCGGGAATCGGCGTGACGGCGCCGTTGGCGGCCACCCCCCATTGGGCGCGGCCGTTGTGCCGGAAGTGCAGGACAAGCAGTGACATGGATGGATCTCTCGTGAGTCGAATAGGCGGTTGGGGTCAGGCGAACAGCTTCGCCAGGGTCAGCAGCTTGCTGAGCGTCAGATCGGGGCTGCGGCGCAGGTTGCGAAACAGCGCCGCGAGGCTCGACGGCGTGAACCGGGGCTTCGTGAAGCTGCGCGGCATCGTCGGGCCCCACTGCGCCATCGCTTCGCGGCTGACCGGGTGCACGCCCGTCGGCTCGTTAGCCGTGAACAAGTCGCCGTCGCAATAGTGTTCGTGCTTGTCGCCCCAAGGGTCCTGCCAGTAGTCGAAGATCTGGCTGCCGAGAATGTGTCGGCCGATGCCCCACGCATGTGTCCACCCGCTGTCGCGGAGCATGCGCTGGCCCATGCCGACGGCATCGGCGTCGACCAGTTCGTACGCGCTATGGCTATACGTCGGCAGGAACCCCTGGGCGAGCGCGAGCGTATGGTGATCGGCCGGCTTGTCGCCCAGATCGAGCCGCATGAATGCCACCGCGGGGGAGCCGTCCGGCAGCACCTGGACATCGCTGGGGATGAACCCGAAATGCTGCGTGTACCACGCGCAGGTTGCCTGGAAGTCGGCAAGTTCGAGCACGACGTGCCCGAGCCGAATGACTTCCGGGGTGCTCGCCGGCGGCCGCTGCGTCTCGTTGATTCGGACGGGCGCGTCGACCGAGTTGAACGGGAGCGGCGCGCGATGCGGCAGCGTGTCGGCCCGTGTCTGGCCCGCAATCGCGTCGACCCGGAAACCGGACGGATCGGTGAGGCGCACCCGCTGGCCGCCACCGGGCCAATCCGATGCCTCGACCTTCGACGCGCCAGGGACGCTGGCGAGCGCCTCCAGATCGGCCCGACTGTCGACCCGCAAGCCGAAGCCGACGAAGCGAGCCTTCGGCGCGTGGCGAACGACATAACAGAAGTGTGCGGTGCCCGTTCCGCGCAGCAGCAATTGCGTGTCGTCCCGCCGCACCGTTTGAAGACCGAAGTCATTGAGAAAGTGCTCGGCCTCGTCGAGGTCCGGACGATCGAAGATCAGATAGGCGAGCGCCGATGCCTTCGTCGTGGGGCGGGGGTGTCGAGCCGGCTGGGTGGTGGTCAGTTTCATGGCGGATGGCAGTCAGGCAGGTCGAACGGCAATCGCGAAGGCGGGCGCCGTCGCATCGAGGAGCTGTCCGCGCAACGGCAGGCACGCAATCGCACCGTCGCACGACACGTCTGGCCGACGCATGAATGTCGCGAGGTCGATCGTCGATTTCGCAGGGGAGCGATGCGCGTCGTCGCGGCTACCGTAACTGGCCGGCACAGGGGCCGTTGCGGCGCCGACTGGCCCGAATTCTTCGATCAGTCCATCGTGCGTCGCCGGCAACCCGCCCACCGGCGAGGAGCGCGAATTGATGTGGATGGACGCGCTGGCGCCCGTGTGCAGATGTGTCTCCACCGTTTCTCCATTCGTTTGTCGATCGGTTCCCGGGGCTTCGTTCAGCCGCCTTTTGTGACATTAAAGTCATGAATGATAACTTTGTCAATGTAGACATTTGAATCTATACTTGGGCACGAACAAGGATCGGAAACGTCATGCCGAATACACCGAATCGCCGGACACCGAAGCGCTCCGCTCCGGAAGCCGCCAACGCGCCGGAAGCAGCCAATCCCGCGGTCGCGGTCGCCGAAGAGCGCGAGCCGCGCGGCGCGCGCCGCAAGCGCGAGACCCGTGCCCGCCTGCTGGACGCCGCGCTCAGGCTGATGGCGGAAAAGGGCATGGAAGGCGTCGCCATCAACGAAATCACCGAGGCCGCGGACGTCGGCTTCGGCTCGTTCTACAACCACTTCGAATCGAAGGAGGCGATCTACGCGACGCTCGTGGAATCGGTATTCGAGGAATTCGCGGATTCGCTCGATCGCGTGGCCAGCGGCTTGTCCGACCCGGCGGAAATCATTTCCGTGTCGGTGCGGCATACGCTGATGCGCGCGCGGCGCGAGCCGGTGTGGGGACACTTCCTGATACGCGAGGGTTTTTCGGCGCGCGTCCTGACGCTTGGCCTGGGCCAGCGCCTGCTGCGGGACATCGAGCGCGGCATCGCCGAAAAACGCTTCGTGGTCGCCGACCCGTTCATCGGCTTCCTTTCGGTAGGCGGTACGGTGCTGACCTCAATTGCGGCCGAGCTCAACTTCGTCGCGCCGGGCGCGCCGGCGGCCGATGTGCTGAAGGAGCTCGGCTTCAGCGGAGAGCATTTCCCGGAACGCACGGCGGCAACGCTGCTGCATACGCTGGGGCTCAAGCGCGCGGAAGCCGAGAAGATCGCAAGCCGGCCGCTGCCGGTCGTGGAAACGGCCGAGACGGCGCAGTGAAGCCGTGCCGTCGCTCGCTGCCAGGCCCGGGTGGGTCAATTGCGGATGAGCGGCGACACGGCAGCTTGGGCCGAGATGTGGCGGATGTTTGGCGAATCCCGGCCGGGTGGCCCTTTCTTACGCGTCGCTGAACGGCCGGTTGGCCGGTGATTGCGTCGATGCGGCGCCGGTCGCAACCGCGACCCGCTCGACGCGGATCAAGATCGATCCGATCACCACGTTCGTTTCGGTGGGTGATCGGTTCTGAACGGAATAAAACGACGCGCGCGCGAATCGCGAACGGTCACGGCGCGCGCGGTCGCATCGGCTGGCATCTCGACGCCCGATAGATCGACCGTGGCGAGCCGTTCGCGGCGCGCCTCGCTCATGCTCGCGGCGAGACATTCGAGCGGCGCGGCGCCGCCGACCGCATCGCGCAGCTGACGGACCAGCTCGCAAGCGTCGTCGATACGCGATCGCTTCGTGCCCGTTTCCAGGCGCATGGCCGCCGACAGCGCGTCGAGTTCGTCGGTCGCGCCGCACGCCCGCCGCCTCGCGGCAATCAGATCGTCTGCTTCGACGCCGCGCTTCGACACGAATGCACGGACGAGCTCGATGTATTCGGCCACCGCGGCGATCGCCCGGTTCGATACGGCGTCGAGCTTGCCCCGCTCCCACTCGGGCCATGCGAGCACGCTCACGCCGAGCGCAACGAGCGCGCCCGCGACGCTGTTCGCGACCCGTATGCCGGCGAGCAGCCAGGGCGATGCGACGGGCGCGCCGAGATACGCTACGAGAATGAAATGCGGCGTGAGGAACAGGATGTACGACACGTAGCTGACCGGCCGCGCGGAAAAGGTCCCGGTTGCGAGCGGGACGATCGCCAGCGCGAGAAGCGCCATGTTGTGAGACGCGAGCGCGACGCCCGATGCGACGATCGCGCCCAGGATCGTTCCGAATACCCGCAGGCCGGAAATTCTGACCGTGTGCGGCACGGTGGGCTGCACGACGAACAACGTGGTCAGCACGATCCAGTAACCTTGCTGAACGCCAAGCGCGCGGGCGAGTACGGCGGAGAGCATGGCCGCAACCGCCAGCCGCAGCGCATATCGCGCGATGCGTCCGCTTGCGCGAATTTCCGTCAGCGCCGCCCTCATTGCGAAGCCGATCGCCTGGAATAGGCGCGGCCGTTCGCGCGCGGCGGGCGGCGCCTGGTTTTGATCGCCGGCGCGGATATCGCCGATATCGGTGAATGCCGTCACGAGCGTCATGCACGATTGCAGCCATGCGCGCGCGTGGTCGTCGAGTGCGGAACCGTCCGCGCGCAGCGTCGCGCCGCGCATGTCGGCCGCCAGCCGGTTGCGCAGCCGTGCGAGCGCGGCCTCGCAGCCTGGCCGTTCGAGCACCGCATCGGCATGCGCATCGATCAATGCGACGAGCCGGTGCAGCAACGGAACGAGCAGGGTGGCCGCGGTGGTGCAGTCCGCGGGACGGTTGCACAGCAGGCTTTCGAGGCCCGCCAGCAACGCGATCGACCTTTCGCCGCCGAGTTGCCACACCGTGGCGGCCGTGCCGGCGCCCATCGGCTCGGCTCGGGCCGTGCGCGTCATCGCGTCGAGTCGCGTTCGCAACGCGGCGCGACTCGAGCCGCTTGCGCGCCGTGGATCCTGTGCGACCGGCACCAGCGCGCGCACGAACGAACTCGCCGCATACAGGTATGCGAAGGCCGCCCTGCGTGCGCGGGCTGTGTGGCTTTCCCGCCAGAATCCCACGAGACAGACGACCGCCCACAGGCTTCCGCCGGCAAAGCTCGCGGCATACTGGGCGGGCGCCGGCCATGGATGCGCGGGAAACGCGGCCGACACCGCGCATGCGGTGGCGAGCAGCAATCCGCGCGTGCCCATCACCGCGCCGCCGAGCCGTGCGAGGCCGCCGATGTAGACCGCGACGCCCGTCAGCGCGACGGCGAGCCACCCGACATCCGCGACGGTCGTCGCGCACGCGGACGCGAGCGCACCGATCGCACCGAACCACAACCCCGCACCGGTGCGCGTGCGGATCGATTCGGACGGATCGTCTGCAAGACACGTCCAGAACGCGGCGATCGCGGCCCAGCACAGCAACGGCGCGTGCAGCGTGGCGGCGAGCAGCGCGGGCGCCGCGCAGATCAGCCCGGCCTTGAGCGCTGCCGAGAGCGGCAGGTGGTGCCGCCCGTCGCGCAATGCGCGGGCGATCGTGTCGCGGATGCGCTTGATGGCGCTCATCGCATGCTCCTGCGTTATCGCGTGGTAACTGGCCTCGGCACCGGGATGATGGTGAGCGACCGAATGCCTTGCGCGCCGCGAACCAGTACGCCCTCGATGTCGGCGGTCGCCGACGGTCCGCTCATCAGCACCGCATAGTTGGCCGCGAAGAACTCGCTGCGGTGATACGCGTGATGCAGGTTGCCGACGATGTCCGCGGGGTCGAGCAGCGCGACCAGGTGCTGCGACAGGTAACCGAGCGCGTTGACGTTGTATTGCGTCTCGCTGAGCCATATCGAGCCTGTCTCCGAGACGGCGAACGCGGGGCGCACGATCCCGACGTCGACATCGTTCAGCTCACGCGGATCGTCGATCGCCGCGAGGTCGCGGTTGCCGTCGAATTCGGGGGGCGCGGAGCAGAACACGGATGCGCCGGGAAACCGGGAGCGAATGAATGCGTCGAGCGACGTGCGCTCCGGCAACGCGCACCACGTGCCGCCGAGCCGCGCGAGCGACGTGCGAAACGTGTCGACGGCGGGCGGCAGATTCGTGTCGAACATCGGCACCTGCGGCAGCGGCCGGCGGGTGGGGCGCACTTCGCGCAAACGGGAAAGCATCAGGTCTCGGCTGCTCATTTCTTGTTCCTCTTCAGATACCAGTCACGGAAAGTCTGCTCGGGCGCGTCGGGCACTTCGCGTTGCTTGCCCCACACATTGAGCGGGTTGTAGAGCACGGCGCGCGGCAGCACCGATACCGCGGTGCCCGCCGTCTTGACGGCCGCGCGGTACAGCGCGGGCCGCGACAGCACCTGGCCGGCGACTTTCATCGCCTCCTGCTTGACGAACGGCAACTCGTGCTGTTCGGCCACGATCTGCCGCCACTTGTAGATTTGCTCGTGGATGTTGATCCTCACCGGGCACACGCTGGTGCAACTGCCGTTCATCGTGGACGCGAACGGCAGCGAGCTGTACTTGCGCAGGTTGAAGGTCGGGTTGATGATCGCGCCGATCGGCCCCGAGTACACGCCGCCATAGCTGAGGCCGCTGCTGCGACGATAGACCGGGCACGTGTTCATGCACGCGCCGCAGCGGATGCACTTCAGCGAGTACCAGAAATCGTCCATGCCGAGTCGCTCCGAGCGGCCGTTGTCGACCAGCACGAAATGCATCTCGCCGCCTTTTTTCGGCCCGCGGAAGTGCGATGTGTACTGCGTGATCGGCGAGCCGATCGCGTTGCGCGACAGCATGCGTATGAACACGCCGAGATGTTCGAGCTTCGGAATCAGTTTCTCGATGCCGATCGACGCGATGTGCAGCGGCGGCACGTTGGCGCTCAGGTCCGCGTTGCCTTCGTTCGTGCACACGGTGATGCCGCCCGTTTCCGCGACCGCGAAGTTGCATCCGGTCATGCCTGCGTCGGCGTTCAGGATCAGCGGGCGCGTGGCGTTGCGCTGCGCTTCGGCCAGTTTGGGAATGCTGCTTTCGTTCGGGTCGGTGCCGATCTTCTCGGAGAAGATTTTGGCGACGTCAGTCGCGAGCTTGTGCACGGCCGGCACGACGATGTGCGAGGGCAGCTCGTCGTCGAGCTGCTGGATCTGCTCGCCGAGATCGGTCTCGACGACCGTGATGCCGCGCTCTTCCAGATACGGGCGCATCTCGCATTCCTCGGTCAGCATCGACTTGCTCTTGACGAGCAGCTTCGCGTTGCGCCGGTCCAGGATCTCGTACACGATCCGGTTGTGTTCCTCGGCGTCTTTCGCCCAGTGGACGACGACGCCGTTGGCCGTCGCGTTGCGCTCGAATTCCTCGAGATACTCGGGCAGATGCGTGAGCGTGTGCTCCTTGATCTCCGACGCGAGGGTACGCAGCTCCTCCCATTCGGGGATGCCGTGCACTTCGGCGTCGCGCGACGTGCGCAACTCCCACAAGCGCTTGTCGTGGAACTGGATGTGTTTCTCGTCCGCGATGAATTTCTCGGACGCTCCGACGTGGTCTACGCGTTTCATGCTCGTGCTCCATTCAGAATCTGCGCGATATGGATGAATTTCAGGCCGAGCTCGAGGCGGTCCGAGCAGCCTTTCTGGTGCATCAGGCACGACGAATCGGCTGATACGATGTACTCGGCGCCGTTGCGCTGATGGTCGCGAACCTTGTCCGCGCCCATGCGCGCCGACACAGGCGCCTCCGATACGCAGAAGGTGCCGCCGAAGCCGCAGCATTCGTCGGGGCGGTCGGGCTGGATGAATTCGATGCCTTTCACGCCCTGGAGCAGCGCCAGCGGCTTCGAGAAGAACGGCTCGTCGATCTCCGACATCTTCGCGGTACGCAGCGCGCGCAGCGTGCCGCAACTGTTGTGCAGCCCGACCTTGTGCGGGAACTCGGCCCACGGGAATTCGCGCACGCGCAGCACGTCGTGGAGAAATTCAACGAGCTCGTACGTGTTCTTGCGCACGGCGACTGCGTCGCGCGTCTGGTCGGCGGCCGTGAGGTGGTCGCGCACGTGGTGCACGCAGCTGCCGCTCGGCGCGACGATGTAGTCGTAGCCGGTGAAGTTCTTCACGAACAGGTTCTGTGTCGCCGCGGCCTGTTTTTCGCAACCGCTGTTGCCCATCGGCTGGCCGCAGCAGGTCTGGTCGAGCGGATAGTCGACATCGCAGCCCAGGCGCTCGAGCAACTGCAGCGTGGCAATGCCGACCTCGGGGTAGAACGCGTCGATGAAACACGGAATGAAAAGGGCGACTTTCATGGGATTCCTCGGTTGAATGGAATGCTGGAAGCGAATGCGTCAGTGGTACGCGTGCACGCTGGACGCCTTGCCGCGAAACACCGAATACGCGACGTACGTGTAGAACACGATGAACGGCAAGATGAACAGCCCGGCTCCCCAGAACATGAACGTCTGGCTCGAGCGCGGCGCGGCAGCCGCGTCGAGCGTGACGTCGAACGGCACGATGAACGGCAGATACGACGCGGCGAGCATCAGCACCATCGCGATGCATCCGGCGGCGGCGAACAGATAGGCCGCCGCACCCTCGCGTCGCGCCGCGGAGGGCACGTAAAGGAATGTCAGGCACGCGGCGACCGGCAGCGCGAACAGCAGCGGATGCAGGAGCCAGCGCGTTTCGACGGCAGTTTCGGTCAACAGGGTCGACGCGAGAATCGACAGGACGAACAGCGCGGTGATCGGCGCGAGCCGGTTGATCGCGTCGCGACCGATGTGCTGCAATGCGTCGCGTCCCTTCAATACCAGCCACCCCGAGCCGAGCAGCACATAGCCGAGCGCGAGGCTCGCGCCGCACCACAGCGCGAACGGCGAGCACCATTCGAACCCGTTGCCCGTGTAGCGCAGGTGATCGACCGGCAACCCCTGTGCGTAGGTGCCCACGCACACGCCCTGCATGACGCTTGCGAGCAGCGAGCCGGCGAACAGCAGGACGTCCCAGATTCGGCGCGAGCGGACCGCCTTGTGGCGGAACTCGATCGCGACGCCGCGCATGATCAGGCCGGCCAGCATCATGCCGAGCGGCGCGTACAGCGCCGGCAGCACGATCGAATACACCGACGGGAATGCGCCGAACAGGATCGTGCCGGCAATGACGAGCCACGTGCCGTTGCCGTCCCACACCGGCGCGATCGACGCGATCATCTCGTCGCGCGCATCGCCTGCAAAGGCCGTCAGCATGCCGACGCCGAGATCGAACCCGTCGAGCATCAGGTAAGCGACGAGCGCGAACGCAAGCTCGACGAACCAGAACCAGTTCATCATCGAAGTTCTCCTTATCGAATCTTGTGGACGGTCGGCGTCGGTGCGCGCTCCGGCCGCGCCGCGAGTGCATACGTCCGCTGAATGACATGGCCGTTCCAGACCGTCAGCACGTTGCCGTCAGCGAGGCCGCGCTGCACGATTCGCACGATGTAGTACACGCCGAAGCAGAAAATGAACGCGTAGATGGCGACGAACAGCGCGAGCGTCGCGGCGGCGAAGTGCGCGGTGAGCCCGGGCGTGAGCGCGTCGGCGGTGCGCAGCACGCCCCACACGGTCCAGGGCTGCCGCCCGACTTCGGCCGTGAACCAGCCGGCCAGGATCGCGATGAAGCCGAGCGGGAAGCTGAGCGCGAGCGGCCAGAGCAGCCAGCGTCGTTGCTCCAGCCTGCCGCGCCGGGCAACGGCGGTGCCTGCCCACGCAAGCGCCAGCATGACGAGCCCGCACCCGGCCATCACGCGGAACGCGAAGAACGGAATCAGCACGGGCGGCCGGTCGGCGGCGGCGAAATCGGTCAGCCCGACTTCACGCGAGTCGACGGTGCCTGACGCAACGAGGCTGCCGAGAACCGGCACTTTCCATTCGAGGCGATTGCGCTCATGCGCGGCATCGGGAATCGCGAAGATCACTTCGGCGGCCGGCTGCTCGTCGGTCCATCGTCCTTCGACCGCGGCGAATTTGGCCGGCTGATCGTCGTGCAGGTAGTCGCCGGTGAGGTGGCCGAACACGATCTGCAGCGGGACGAGTACGGCGGCGAGGGTGACGGACATCCGTACCATGACCGTGGCCTCGATCCGGTAACGATCCTTCAGCAGATACGCGGCGCCGACGGCAGCCACGCAAAATGCGGTCGTCAGATAGGCGCCCAGCAGCATGTGCGGGAAGCGGACCCATACGACGTGGTTGAAGATGATCGCCGCCCAGTCGGTCGGCACGAATACGCCGTTTTGTACGACGTATCCGACCGGATGCTGCATCCACGAGTTGTTGACGAGAATCCAGAACGCCGACATCGTCGTGCCGGCGGCGACGAGGATGCACGACGTCAGATAGAACCACGGCCGCACCCGGGCGCGGCCGAACATCATCACGCCGAAAAACGTGGCCTCGAGCGCGAACGCGGTAAACGATTCGTAAGTGAGCAGCGGCCCCTGGATCGGGCCGCTCGCGCGGGACAGCTCGCTCCAGTTCGTGCCGAACTGGAACGCCATCACGATGCCCGAGACCACGCCCATGCCGAACGCGACGCCGAAAATCTTCAGCCAGAACTCGAACACGCGGCGGTACACGCGATTGCCGGTCGCAACGGACATGGCCTCGAGCACCGCGAGCCACGCCGCGAGCCCGATGGTGAACGACGGGAAGATGATGTGAAACGAGACTGTGGCCGCGAACTGGATTCGGGACAGCAGGAGTGCCGTTGCTTCCATGCGTACGCTCCATTGCGAGATTGCGTTGCAATGGAGTGTCGGCGTTCGGCATTTCTCGTGCGTTGCAGATTGCGGCTGCCGTGTTACATCTGAAATCGAACCTGCCGTCGACGGCGACGGCGCGTCATGCGCGTCATGCGCGGCCGGCCCGGCGGTCGGTCAGCGCAGCACGGCGGCGAGCGCGCGCGCGAGATCGTGCGTCTTCAGCGGTTTGCGCAGCACCATCCTGACGCCGAGCGCGTCGGCCTCTCGTTCGAGCGCCGGTGTGCTGAAACCGCTGCACAGGATGACCGGAAGGTCGTTGCGCCGCCGCGCGATGCGCGCCGCGAGCTGCAAGCCTGTCAGATGCGGCATCGTATGGTCGGTCACGACGACGTCGAAGCGGGCCGGATCAGCATCCAATGCAGTCCAGGCGGCCTCGCTCGATGAAAATCCGACCGGTTCGTAGCCGAGATCGGCCAGCACCTCTTCCCCGAGCCGGACGAGCGCGTCCTCGTCGTCGACCAGCAGGACCACCTGCCCGCCGCCGTGAGGCACCGGGATCGTCTCGGCTAGCCGGGCCGGGCGCGCGTCCGCGGCGGGCAGATAAACGTCGAAACGCGCACCTTCGCCGGGCGTGGAGTGGACGTCGACGGCCCCGCCGTGTTCGCGGACGATGCCGTCGACGAGCGACAGGCCGAGACCGATCCCCTCGCCGGCGGCGCGCGTCGTGAAGAACGGATTGAAGATTCGCTCGAGGATCTCGGCCGGAATGCCGTTGCCGCCGTCCGCAACCGAGAGACGCACGAAACGGCCGGCGCTCACCGCGCCGTGCGACAGCGAGCGCGGCGTCTCGATGCAGACCAGGTCGAGTTCGACGCGCAGCGTGCCGCCTGAAGGCATGGCATGGATCGCGTTGCTGCACAGGTTCATCACGACCTGATGCAGATGCGTGGCGTCGCCCAGAATGCACATATCGTGCGCCGGTACGCGCACCTCGAGTGCGACCTGCGCCGGCAGCGTCTCGCGCACGAGCTCGATCGCCTCGTCGACCACCGCGCCGACATCGACGGGCACCCTGGCCGTCCGGCCGCTGCGGCTGAACGTCAGGATGCGCTCGACCAGCAGCCGCGCGCGTTCGCCGGCCCTCAGCACCTGTTCGATGTAGCGGTGTGCCGGTGCGTCGGGCGCAACGCTGGCGAGCGCCCGATCGCCGAAGCCGAGAATCGCGGCAAGGATATTGTTGAAGTCGTGCGCAACACCGCCGGCAAAGGTGCCGAGCGCTTCGAGCTTCTGCGACTGCCGCAACTGGCGCTCGAGGCCATGTCGCGCCTCTTCGTCGGCCCGGCGCTGCGTGATGTCCTCGACCGTCGCGATGATCAGGTCTTCCGCGTCCGTGTCGGCCGGCTGATGAGCGGAAAACACGCGCGCCACGCTCATGTCGGTCCACACGACGCGGCCGTCCCGGTGCACGTAACGCTTTTGAAACCTGACGCGATCCTGGCCGCGCACCAGCTGATCGATATGATTTTGCGTGAGTGCCCGATCGTCGGGATGCGTGATGTCCGATGCGCGCCGCTCAGCCAGCTCGCGGTCGCTGTAGCCGACCATCTGCTGAAAGGCGGGGTTGGCCATCAGGTAGCGGTCGTGAGCGCGCAGCACCAGGATCCCGACGGGGGCGTTCTCGAATACGGTGCGCCAGCGCTGCTCGCTTGCGCGCATCGCCCGGCTCGCGTGTTCCAGCCGGCGCATGTACGCGGTTAGCACATACATCAGCAGAATCACGCCCACGAAGATGGCGCCGACGCGAAACGTCGTGTCGTGAACGAACGCGGCGAGTACGAGCAGGAGGGCGAGGCAGCCGGCCAGCATCATGGCCCGGTGGCGCCTGGCTCGCCAGCGCGTACGGTGATAGGGCGACGTGTGTGGCATGGGCGTTCAGTCCTGCATCGACGGCGGGTTTCGTCTGTCACGCGCGGCGCCGCTGCGTGAAACGGCGCAGCAAGCGGGCGCGGCTGGAATCGGGCGGGTGCGCCGTGGCGTCGGCAGCCCAATTTTGTCCCTTTCGGAGCACGCTGTGCACGCACTGCGCGAGGTCGATGCGTTGCTCGGGGCCGACTGCACGTTACGCAAGCCGGTCGCGGCAGCCGAGCGCGTCGGCCTCGTCGTCCGGTTCGTCACACCGGCTTGCGGCTGCAACCGGCGCCGGCGCGGGGAAGGACAGGCCCCTCGGGGTGCGCGGCCGGTCCGCTCACTCGGCGCTCGCGCTCGTCCATCCCGCCGCCGCGCTCAGTCGGGTAACCGGCGCGTCCATCACGTAACCGGCGCCGCGCACGGTACGGATGAAAACCGGATGCGACGGATCGGGTTCGATCTTGCGGCGCAGGCGCAGGATCTGGACGTCGATCGAGCGGTCGTACACGTCGTCGTACAGCCGGCTGGACTCGAGCAACTGGTCGCGGGACAGCACGCGCCCGGGTGCGGCGAGAAACGCATTGAGCAGACAGAATTCGCCTTTGGTGAGTTCGACCGGGGCGCCGTCCGGATCCGTCAGCCGCCGGGTGCCGACGTTCAACTCCCAGCCGCCGAATCGATACGCGCGGGCGTCGTTGTTGCGCCCGGTCGCGGGGGCCGTCGCGCCGGCCCGCCGGAGCAATGCGCGGATGCGCGCGAGCAGCTCGCGGTTGCTGAATGGCTTGGTCAGGTAGTCGTCGGCGCCGAGCTCGAGCGCCATCACGCGGTCGGCTTCGTCCCGCTTGCCGGACACGATGATGATCGGCAGGTTCGAGCGCGCGCGCAGCTCGCGGGCGATCTGCACGCCGTCTTCCCCCGGCATGCGCAGGTCGAGAATCACGAGATCGATCGCAAACGTATCCAGCGCGCCCGCCATTTCCTGGCCGGAAGCGGCAACCGTCACGCGGATGTCGTTGTCGGACAGATAGCCGGACAACAGTTCGCGGATCGCCGGATCGTCGTCGACTACCAGCACGTGAGGAAGATTGGCGTCCGTCATTGTGCGGATACTCGTCGGGGAACGGCTGAAATTATAGCCGGGGGCGACGGTTCGAACGGGCGCTCGCGTGGTTGCTTGCTACGCTGGATCGTCGCGCCGGGCATCCCGCGCGCTGACGCTCAGCAGCGCGACGCCGAGCGCGGCTGCCCAGCCGGTCGCGGACGGCATCCGATCGGCGGCGCCCGCCGCGCCGCTGGCCGGCTCCGCTAGCGCAGCCGGTTCGGTGTGCAGGCAGTCGACGATGTGCCGAAACGCGGCATCGCGCAGCGCGTACAGATGAACCTCGACCCACAGCGGGAAACATTCCCAGCCGGCGGCAATCTCCGCGTAGTCGGCTGCGCTGCAGGCGCCGCCGCTCTCCGGCGCCGCCAGCCGAACTTTCGTGATCATTCGATCGTGGTCGCGGCGAAGGATCTCGATCAACAGCTCGCGCTTGTGTTCGAAGTGTGCATAGAACGCGCCGCGCGTGTACCCGGCGCCCTCGGCGATATGTTCGACGCTCGTATCGGCAAAGCCTTTCGCGATGAATAGCGCGCGAGCGGTGGCGATGAGCCGTTCGCGGGTGTCGAGCCTGCGTTGCTCGCGCGTGAGTCGGGCGGGTTTCATCCTGGGTTGTCCATGCAGGTGGAAATGATCGAAGCGGCGCCACACCGCACCGCGCGAAACGCTGGATCGACGCGGGAACGGCGCAGCGCCGATTCGTTTTTCGTCGGGATGATTTCGTCTAACGATGTCGCTTGATCGTGCAGGGCGCCGGCGCGAGGCCGGTCGCCCAACCTGACCGGGCGCGATTTCGCGGCCCGATTCAATCGTCGAGCGGATCCGGCGCGCCGCGCTCGGCGACGGGGGGCGCGATCCGTCGGTCGAGTGTTCCCGCGCGGCATCCGGCGGGCGGCGGCGCGTGCGTGGCCGCCGCGCGAATGCCCGCGGCGATGCCGAGCGCGAGCGTGTCGAGCGCATGGCGATGCGCGTCGACGAGCGCGTCGTAGCCCGCCGATGCACCGGCCCGAACGATGCTGCGGCACGTCAGTGCCGGCTGTCCGGAGCCGGCGTCCACGGTCCACGTCGCATCGAGCAGCACGTGAGACGCCGGCCACGATTCGACACGCTGGACGTCCACGGCGACCCGATAGACCGGCGTGCCATCCGGATGGGCGACGCGGTGAACGTCGATCGTGTTCAGCCGGGACGTGACGCGCGTCGACAGTCCGCCGCGCATCTCGTCGCCGAGCGGCGAAACCCAGCGCTCCTGTTCCAGAATGTCGACCCGTTCGGGGCCGCGCTGCACCGCGAGCCGGTTGCCGTCCGCTGGCGCCGCGACGTGCACGCTCTGCATGTCGATCAGCCATGCGGGACGCGAGGCGCCGGTTTCGCCGCCCGCGCCATCCGCCATTCCGAGCGTATGGAACCGTACGGGCGGCGACGCACAGGCGCTGAGCACGGCC
Organism: Burkholderia sp. Tr-862; assembly: GCF_011753085.1. Classification (NCBI taxonomy): domain Bacteria; kingdom Pseudomonadati; phylum Pseudomonadota; class Betaproteobacteria; order Burkholderiales; family Burkholderiaceae; genus Burkholderia; species Burkholderia sp. Tr-862. The sequence continues at coordinate 103,479 of NZ_VWWG01000001.1, read as the reverse complement.
AGTGCGACGCACGTTGCGATGCGGATCGGCATCCGGATCGTGCGAAACGAATGCAGCATCATTTCGGTTCTCCTTTCTTGCCGAAGAGCAGCGCTTCCGGATGCCGCTCGAGATAGTCGGCCAGCGTATTGAGCGACTGGAGCGTATGCGTGAGCGATTGCATCGCGTCATGAACGTCCGATTGCATCGGCGAATCCTGTCGCAGCGTCGCCTGCGCGGCGTCGAACGTGCGTTGCGCCGCCGCCAGCGTGTCGCGCGCCTGCGGCACGACCTGCTCGTCGAGGTGGCCGAACAGCTGATTCGCATGCTCGAGCGCACCGTTCAGACTGTTGCCGATCTGGTCGAACGGAACCTTGTCGAGCTTCCGTGCGATGTCGGCGAGCTGAACCTGCAGTTCGTCGAGCGTGTTCGGAACGGTCGGCAGCTCGACCGGCGTGCGGCGCACGTCCACGCTCGCGCGCGGCGCCTTCGGGAACATGTCGAGCGCCACGTACAACTGGCCCGTGAGCAGGCTGCCGGTGCGCAGTTGCCCGCGCAGCCCCTGCAGCACCAGGTGCTCGAGGAGTTCGTGGCCGCCGGCCGTATCGGGGGCCGGTAGCGCGGTGTCGCTGTGCCGGCTCAGTCTCGACGGATACAGCGCCATCGTGACCTTCATGCTGAACGTGCGCGAGTGCTCGTTGTACTCGATCCCGATGTTCGTGACCTGACCGAGCGCGATGCCGCGCAAATCGACCGGCGCGCCGACGGACAGTCCGCGCAGCGACTGGTCGAAGCGCATGACGACCATCAGCGGCGTGCCGTCGGGGTCGCGCATCGCCTCGGCTTCGTCCGGCGCGAGCCGGAACGACGCGTTGTCGGCCGCCGGCGGTGCATCGGCTTGCTCGGGCGGCGACTGAAACGCGAGGCCGCCGACGACCACCGTCGCGAGCGACTGCGTGTTCAGCTTCAGGCCGTTCGAATCGAGCCGCAGATCCACGCCGCTTGCATGCCACCAGCGCGTGTTGGTGCCGACGTATTTGTCGTATGGCGCCTTCACGAACGCCTGCACGTCGACGCCCGTGCCATCCTTGTCGAGCGAGAAGCCGACCACCTGGCCGACCTGCAGGTGCCGGTAGAACACCGGCGAGCCGATGTCGATCGAGCCGAGCGAATCGCCGTGCAGCAGGTAGCGGCGCCCCTGCTGGTCCGCGGTGACGGCGGGCGGCGTCTCGAGGCCGGTGAAGTCGGTCTGCTCATGCGGCGAGCGGCCGAGGTCCGCGCCGATGTACGCGCCGGAGAGCAGCGTGCCGAGCCCGGAGATGCCGGTGGCGCCGACACGCGGCCGAACGACCCAGAATCGCGTATCGCGGTTCGCGAACCGCGCGGCTTCCTTGGTGAGCTGGATGCGCACGATCACGCGCTTGAAGTCGGGCGTGAGCGTGATGGCCTGCACCGAGCCGATATCGACGTCCTTGTAACGGACCTTGGTCTTTCCGGCTTCGAGGCCTTCTGCGTTCGCGAACGTGACGGTGATCGTCGGGCCGGTCGCGGCAATGTTGCGGTACACGAGCGACAGCCCGATCAGCGCGCACACGAGCGGAACGATCCAGACGAGGGACGGGATCCAGCGGCTGCGCGGCCGGATCTCGGGTTCAGGCAAATCGAGGGGAAGCATCGTATGAATAGTCGTAGAGTTGCGACGGGCTTGCGCTCGTTCAGGATCGAGGGCTGGCGGCGGAGCGGTGCGCGCCGTCCCAGATGAGTCGCGGATCGAACTGCATCGACGCGCACATGGTGAGTACGACCACGGCACCGAACGCCAGCGCGCCGGGGCCGGGCGTGATCTCGGCGAACGAACCGAAATGCACGAGCGCGATCGTCAGCGCGACGACGAACACGTCGAGCATCGACCAGCGGCCCACGCGCTCCACCAGTCGATGGAGCCGCGCGCGTTCCAGCGGGCGCCGTGGCGTGCCGCGATGCGCGGCGATGGCCTGCAACGCGAGAATCGCGAGCTTGAGCATCGGCACGAGCACGCTCGCGACGAACACGACGACGGCGAGCGGCCAGTCGCCGGACGTCCAGAAGTACGCGACGCCGGCGAGAATGGTGTCGTCCTCGGCGCGGCCGAGCGAGGTCGCGTGCATGATGGGCAGCAGGTTCGCCGGAATGTAGAGAAGCGCGGCCGCGATCACGAGCGCGCCCGTGCGGGCGGTGCTGTGCGGGCGGCGTTCGTGCAGCGTCGAACCGCAGCGCGTGCAGCGCGCGTCGGCGACCTCGGTATGCGGTTGCTGCACGCGTCCGCAGGTATGACATGCGACCAGCCCCGCGGCACGGGCCGTGACGCTTGCCGGGCGGTGGTGCCCCGTCGCGCTGGTCGCGTTCATGGCGTCCGCTGTGTCGGGCGCCACCGGTGCAGCGCGTCGCGGCGTGTGCCGCCGGCGCGACTCCGCGGCGGGCGTACCGCCGTCGCGCAGCGCGATGATTTCGTCGCGCGCTTCCCACAGGCCGCCCGGGTCGAACGACGCGAGAACGCCGAGCATCACGGTGAGGGCGCCGAACGCAAACAGCGCGGGGCCCGGTATCACGTGCGCGACGCTCGTCATCTTGACGATCGTGACCAGGATGCCGAGCAGGAACACTTCGACCATGCTCCACGGACGCAGCCGTTGCATGTTGCGCAGGACCGGCTCGAAGCAGGGCGGTACGCGGCCCGCGCGCAACGGCACGAGCACGTACAGCCATGCGGCGAGTTCCAGCAGCGGGAACAACATCGTCGTGCCGAACACGATCGCCGCCACGACCGGTTGCCCGTGCAAGCGCAACGCGGCCACCGCGTCGGCCAGCGTCGCGTGTGATGCGATGCCGGCTGCATCGAGCGCGACGATGGGAAAGGCCTGCGCGATGAACAACGTGAACAGCGCGGCGAGCGCGATCGCGCACCGCCGGTCCAGCGCCGGACGGCCGTGCGCGCTGCCGCCCACGCGGGCACGGCACCTCGGGCAGTGCGCAGCCAGCGCGCGCAGGCGCGGCGGCCGCCAAAACAGCAGGTCGCATTCGTGGCAGGCGACCAGGTTTTCGGGTTTCATCGGGAATCGATCATGCGGAGTAAAGGAGTGCTCGGCGCCGCGGTACTCGCGGTGCGTCGGGCGTCCGGCGCCGGGCGTCGGGCGCCGAGGTCCGGGCCGGCGGCACGCGCGGCCGACCCGTCGACGCAAGCAGCCGTTATTGCCGGGCCGCGACTGCCGTGCGGGCGTCGGGCGGCAACTCGCCCATTGCCTGCAGCAGCGCCGCCGTATCGGTCATTCGCCGGCTCGCGGCACGGACCGCGTCGAGCTCCGCGGTCAGATATTGCCGCTCGCTCGCCTGCTGCGCGGACACCGGAACGGCGCCCAGCGTGCGACGCTGCGCCGTTTCGTCGAAGGCCGCGCCTGCCGCCCGCGCCGCGATTTCGTTCGCGGCGAGCGTCTGCGCGTCGTTGTCGAGTGCGGCGAGCGAATCCGCGACGTCACCGAACGCGGACAGCACCGCCGACTTGTACTGAAGCACCGCCGCGTCGTACGAATCGAACGCCGCACGCCGGTGGGCCAGCAGCGCGCCGCCATGGAAGAGCGGCTGCGACAGGCCTGCGCCGACCGCCCACAGCCCGCCCGCCCCCGACAACAGCGCCGGCCAGCTGAAGCCGCCGCGTCCCAACGTCGCCGTGAGCGACAAACTCGGGAACAACTGCGCGGTCGCTTCGCCCGCATCGGCCGCGGCGGCTTTTACCGCGGCTTCGGCCGCGCGGATGTCGGGGCGCGCCTTCAGCAGGTCGGACGGTACGACGACCGGCACGTGCTCCGGCAGCGACAGGCTGTCGAATGTGGGGATCGGCGGCACGGCGTCGGGCGTGCGGCCGAGCAGGATCGCGAGCGCGTGAACGGTTGTCGCGCGCTGCTGACGTAGCGCCGGCAGCGTCGCGGCGAGCGATGCCGCATTCTGCGTCGACGCCAGCGCCTGCGCATGCGAGATCGCGCCGAGCGCGTAGCGCTGCGCATCGTCGTGCGCGGACGATGCCGCGATGGTGACGAGCCGCTCGGTCAGCAGGATCTGCCGGTCGAGCGCCGCAGCGGAGATGGCGGTGCCGACGATGTTGGCTGCCAGCGCGCGCCGCGCCGCTTCGAGCTCGCAAGCGCGCACGTCGACGCGCGCGGCGCTCGCCGCATTCGCGTAGCGCGTGGCGCCGAACAGATCGAACGTGTAATGCGCCTGCAACTGACCGACGAACACGTTGTAGCGCAGGGTCTGCGCGCCCGTGCCAGAGATGTCCGGCGTGCGGGTGCGGGCCACCTGCGCATTCGCGTCGAGCGACGGCAGCGTCGATGCGCCGACCTGCGCGCGCAGTTCCTGCTGCGCGGCGGCGAGCGTCTTTTCGGTCGCGGCAAGCGTCGGATTCGCGCTCAGCCCTTCGTCGACCAGCGCGTCGAGCGCGCCGGAGCGATAGAGCCGCCACCACTGCGGAACCGGCGCGGCGCCGACGTCGAATTGCTGCGCGACGCCCGCGGCTTCGGCGGTCCGCGTCTGCTGCGGCGTCTCGCCGTAGTGAGCCGGCGACGGCATCGCGGGCGGCGTGCTGCTCGGGGCCATCGCGCAGCCGGACAGGCCGAGCGCCGCGGTCGCGGCGAGCGCCGCGGTCATACGGGTAAGTTTCATTGACATGTCTCCGGGGACGCGACGGCCGTGGCGGTCGACTCGCGTTCGTCGCCTCGCACCTTGAAGCACGTCGCATAAAGGGCGGGCAGGAAGAAGATGGTCAGTCCCGTCGCGATCGTGATGCCGCCCATCAGCGCCGTTGCCATCGGGCCGAAGAAGCCCGAGCGCAGCAGCGGGATCAGGGCAAGCACGGCGGCGGCGGCGGTCAGCATGATCGGCCGGAAGCGCCGCACCGTCGCGCTGACGATCGCCGTGAAGCGCGGCTGTCCGGCTGCGATGTCCTGGTCGATCTGATCGACCAGGATCACGGAGTTGCGCATGATGATCCCGAACATCGCGATCACGCCGAGCAGCGCGACGAAGCCGAACGGCTTGCCGAACAGCAGCAGCGCGGCGACCACGCCGATCAGGCCGAGCGGCGCGGTCAGCACGACGATGAAGGTGCGCGAGAAGCGCTTGAGCTGAATCATCAGCAGCGTCAGCACCGCGATGATCATCAGCGGCATCTGTGCGTTGATGGACGTCTGGCCCTTCATGCTTTCCTCCGCCGCGCCGCCGATGTCGATCCGGTAGCCGGTGGGGAGCGTCGCGCGCAGCGTCGCCAGCGCACCGTCGATGTCGCGCGTGACGCCGATGCTCGCTGCGTCGCCGCGCACGTCGGCCTGCACGGTGATCGTCGGCTGGCGGTCGCGTTCCCAGATCACGCCGTATTCGAGCGTGTCGCGCACGTGGCCGATCGCGCCGAGCGGCACCGGGCCGTGCGGCGTCGGAATCGCGATGCCGGCGAGCTTCGACGGGTCGACGCGCTCGCTCTTCGGCGCCCGCAGGTCGACGTTGATCAGCTTGTCGCGCTCGCGATATTGCGTGACCGTGTAGCCCGACAGCGTCATCGCGAGGAAGCTCGACACGTCTTCCGACGTCACGCCGAGCTGGCGCGCCTTGAGCTGATCGATTTCGAACGACACCGAGCGCTCGGCCGGCTCGTCCCAGTCGAACTGCACGTTGCGCGTGCGCGGGTCGGCGCGCACCTTGTCCGCCACCTTCTCGGCGATGGCGCGCGCGGTCGCGATGTCGTCGCCGCTCACGCGGAACTTGATCGGGAAGCCGACCGGCGGCCCGTTTTCAAGCCGCGCCACACGCGTGCGCACGGTCGGGAAACGGGTTGCGAGCGTCGACTCGAGCCAGTGCGACAGCCGGTCGCGCGCGTCGACGTCCTTCGCCGTGATGACGAACTGTGCGAAGTTCGGCTGCTGAAGCTGTTGATCGAGCGGCAGATAGAAGCGCGGCGCACCGGTGCCGACGAAGTCGACGACGTGATCGATTTCGGGGCGGCCTTCGAGCGTCTTCTCGAGCCTCGTGGCCTCGCGCAGCGTCGCGTCGAACGACGCGCCTTCCGGCAAGCGCAAGTCGACCAGCAGTTCGGGGCGCTCCGAGTTCGGGAAGAACTGCTGCGGCACGCGCGTGAAGGCGGCCATGGCGATCGCGAACAGCACCGCGGTCACGCCGAGCACGACCCAGCGGCGTTCGATGCAGGCCGAGATCCAGCCGGACAGGCGCCGGTAGAAGCCCGTGTCGTACACGTCCTGCCCATGCGCATGCCCGTCGTGATGCTTGAGCTCGGGCAGCATGTGGTAGCCGAGCAGCGGCACCAGCACGACGGCGGCAAACCACGACACGATCAGTGAAATGGCCGACACCTCGAAGATCGAGCGCGTGTATTCGCCGGTGCTCGACTTCGCGAGCGCGATCGGCAGGAAGCCCGATACCGTCACGAGCGTTCCCGTGAGCATCGGGAACGCCGTGCTCGTGTAGGCGAACGCCGCTGCACGCGTTCGCGTCCAGCCTTGCTCGAGCTTCACCGCCATCATTTCGACGGCGATGATCGCGTCGTCCACCAGCAGCCCGAGCGCGAGCACCAGCGTGCCCAGCGACACCTTGTCGAGCCCGATGCCGAACACATGCATGCACAGCGCGGTCACGGCCAGTACGATCGGAATCGTGATGACGACCACCATCCCGGTGCGCAAGCCCAGCGACACGAGGCTGACCACGAGCACGATGGCGACGGCTTCGCCCACCGCCTCGACGAAGTCGTCCACCGAGTGCTTGACCGCGTGCGGCATGCTCGACACCGCGCTCAGCTTCACGCCGGCCGGCAGGCCTGCCTGGAGTTCGGCGGTCCTGGCGTCGAGCGCCTTGCCGAGATCGATCACGTCGCCGCCCTTTTGCATCGTCACGCCGATGCCGAGCACGGCGTGGCCGTTCGTCCGCATCTGCGTGACGGGCGGATCGTCGTAGCCGCGGGTGATCTTTGCGACGTCGCCGAGCCGGAACGTGCGGTTGTTCACGGTGATCGGCATGTCCGCGAGCGCCTGCATGTCCTTGAACGCGCCGGTGGGACGCACGAACACGCGATCGTCCGCCGTCGTGATCGTGCCGACCGGCGCGACGGCATTCTGCGCGTCGATTGCCTGCGCGAGCTGTTGCGGCGTGATCGCGAGCCGGGTCAGCTGCGCGTTCGAGATCTCGACGAACACGTGCTGATCGGGGTCGCCGAAGTAGTCGACCTTGGCGACGCCGGGCACGCGCAGCAGCGCCGCGCGCAGCTTGTCCGCGTAATCGTGCAGTTGCGCCGGCGAGTAGCCGTCGCCTTCGAGCGCATAAATGTTCGTATAGACGTCGCCGAATTCGTCGTTGAAGAACGGGCCGACCGTGCCCTTCGGCAGCGTGGCGCGGATGTCGCCGACCTTCTTGCGCACCTGATACCAGGTTTCCGGCACCTGATTGACGGGCGCCGAATCCTTCATCGCGAAGAAGATCATCGACTCGCCGGGGCGAGAGTAGCTCTTGATGTTGTCGACGTACGGCGCGGCCTGAAGCTGGCGGCCGATCCGGTCGGTGACCTGCTCCTGGACTTCGCGGGCGGTGGCGCCCGGCCAGTAGGTCTGGATCACCATCGTGCGGAACGTGAACGGCGGATCCTCGGATTGCGCGAGGCGCGTATAGCCGATCACGCCGAAGATCGTCGCAAGGCCGATCAGGAAGATCACCAGTTGCTGATGCTTGAGCGCCCATGAGGACAGATTGAAGCGACGGTCGTCGGCCGGGCCGGCGTCGGTTCGCGCGTCGTCCGGCAGATGCTGATGTTCGGGGGCGTTCATGACGGGAAGTCCTCCGGATGCAGCGGCGGCACGACGCGCACGCGTTCGCCGGCGGTGACGGTATGGACACCTTGCATCACGACGCGCTCGTCGCTCGCGAGCCCCGACGTGATGGACACCGTGCGTTCGTCGTAGCGTCCGATCGACACCGTGCGCAGTTCCAGCGTGTCGCTGCCTTTACGGACGACCCACACCGCCGGCGCTTCGCCGCGGTGAAAGAGGGCGGTGGCCGGCAGCGTGATCGTATGGTCCGCGGCGGCGTCGGTGCTGCCGTCGAACGCGACGTTGGCCGTCATCCCGGAGCGCACGTCCGGGCTCGGCGCGATCAGCGTCAGTTTTACCCGCCACGTGCGGCTTTGCGGATCCGCGGCGGCCGCGACCTCGCGCACGCGCGCATCGAACACTTTGCCCGGCAGCGCCGTCAGGCTGACGCGCGCGCCCCGGCCGATCGCGAGATCGCGCAGGTCGCGCTCCGAGGCGTCGCACACGATGTCGAGCTCGCCGCTCCAGTCCAGATGAAACACCGCCTGCCCCGCCTCGACGTTCTGCCCGGTATCGGCATCCTCGGACGTCACGACGCCGTCGTGATCCGCGACGAGCGTCGCGTAGCGCAGGTGATCTCCGGCGAGCGCCATCTGCGCGAGGGCGGCATCGCGCTGCGCGACCGCCGACGTATAGGCATCCTGCGTTGTCTCGAGCTGCGCGGGGGCGATCAGCGCCGCCTGTGCCTGCGCGCGGTCGCGCTCCAGCTGCTGCTTCGCGTAGACGACCCGATGCTCGGCGGCGTCGAGCTGCGCGCGGGCATTGAGCAGCGTGTTGTGCAGATCGGCAGGATCCAGGGCCGCGAGCGTTTGTCCGGCCTTCACGGTGTCGCCGATGCGCACGCGCCGCTCGACGATCTTGCCGCCGACCCGGAACGATAGCGCCGTCGAATAGCGCGCCTGGACCTGCGCCGGCAGCACGCGCTGCGATGCGCCACTGTCTGCGTGAGCCGGCAGCGCGACCACCGACTGCAGTTCGGGTGCGGGGGCCTCATGCGAATGACAAGCCGTCAGAAGAATTGCACAGCATGCGAGCGCGATCGGCGCCCGCTGAACCGGCGGCGCGATGCGTGTCAGGAGCCGGCGCATCGAAGTGCGCGCATCAAGACTTGGTGATTTCACGATGTTTCCAAGACGAATGAAGGGCCAACTAAAAAAATCCGGCGACCTCGGCGGGCCGGCCGACTGGGGCGGGGCGCGATCCGGCTTCGCTGCCGACGGCGCATCCACGTGTTAAATCAGTACTCCGATGTTTGCGTGGCAGCGTCCGATGCCGGCACGCTAGATCACGCAGCCTGCGCCCGCCGCACGGAGCGGCGGGGCTGGCTACCGCACGGGCATCGAATGCCCGTGCTGGCGGTTACCGCACGTCGAGGACCCTTCCCGGCAGACACGCTCGGCGCAGCGATTTCCGAGATTAGACTCATAACTGATAACATTGTCAAGTATGAGCCAATAATCTAGAATTTCGGGAATGCAGAAATTTTCGAAAGGGGAGACGCTGTCATGGAACAAACGTCCGAGCCGCGGCGGCCCACCGGTGCCGCCATCGCGACCGAGCACCGGCTGCCGCGGGGCGCGCGGCGCAAGCAGGCGACGCGCATGCGTCTGCTGCGGGCGGCGTTCAGGCTGATGGCGGAAAAGGGGATGGACAACGTGGCTATCAGCGAGATCACCGAGGCGGCCGACGTCGGGTTCGGCTCGTTCTACAACCACTTCGCATCGAAAGACGGACTCTTTGCCGCGTTGATCGAGTGGGTGTTCGATGATTTCGCGGATCGGCTCGAGCGCGTGACCGGCGGTTTGTCAGATCCGGCGGAGGTCGTGTCGGTCTGCGTGCGCCATACGCTGATGCAGGCGCATCGGGAGTGGATGTGGGGTCAGTTCTTGATGCGCGAGGGTGTTTCAGTGCGCGCGCTCGACCGCGGGCTTGGGCAGCGCTTGCGGCGGGACAGCGCGCGCGGCATCGCGGCGCGGCGCTTCGTCGTCAGCGATCCGTTCGTCAGCGTTCTGGCGTCGACGGGGACGATTCTCGCGGCAATCGCCGCGCAGCTTCACATCGCCAGGACGGTCAAGGACGGGACGAGGCAACGGGCGGCCGGCGTCGGCAGTTTCCCGGAACGGACCGCCGCGACCGTGCTGCAGACGCTCGGCATTGCGCGCGCCGAGGCGCACGCCATCGCGAATCGCCCGCTACCGCCGGGCGATTTCACTGTCACGGGTGGGGATTGAGAGGGGCGGCGATCGTCGTCGACCCCTTTCCAGGCGGCCATCGGCGCCCGGCGTCACTTCGACTTAGCGGAGCTGTCGTTACGATGATTGCGGCCGGGTTCGCGCGCTGTCGCCGATGGGCTCAGTGTCGCGAGAATCTTGTCACGGCATACCGTCAGGATTTCGTCGGCCAGTGGAGAATCATCCGGGCACGCGCGCGACAACACAATGGCGCCGACCGCATGCGCCATGATGTCGAGGCAGTCGGCTCGCGCCTCCGCCGAGTCTGCACCGTCTGACGAATCACGTTCCTGGACCAACGCCGCCAGCAGTCTTTCGATGCCGTCCGCGAATGTGGCCCGGACCGCTTCGGGTTGACGCGCGGCATCCCCGCCCAGCGCGGCCATCGTGCAGCCGGTTGCGCGCGCGTCGCGGTGCTCGCGCGCGAGATACAGTCGCACGAACTCCGCTGCGTCCACCCCAGCCGACAGCGCAACGGTCTGCGCCATGCCGCAGGCCGACGATTCCGCCATCAGATCGGCCTTTGAGCGGAAGTGCTTGTAGAAGCCGCCGTGGGTGAACCCGGCTGCGCTCATCAGATCAGCAACTCCGACCCCATCAAAACCGCGCTCCCTGAACAGCGTCGACGCTGTTTCAACAACGTGGGCCCGGTTGGCCTGGGCCTGTGCCTTGGTGACTTTCACTTTTCCTCTCCGTGGGCGCGTTCCTGTCTGATGGCCTGACTATACATTGATGTTGGTCATCATCAAAGTATTGACATGTTAGATTATGGTCGTCATCATTAAGCCATTCCCACCACCCGACGCTGGAACGACATGTCAGAGAAAACGCTTTTCGAGCCGTACGCCCTCGGTGACCTGACGCTCACCAATCGCATCGTCATGGCACCGCTGACCCGCAACCGTGCCGGCGCCGGGCTGGTGCCCAGCGAGCTTGCCGCGACCTACTACGCCCAGCGCGCGTCGGCCGGCCTGATCATCACCGAGGCCACTCAGGTTTCGGCCCAGGCCCAGGGCTATCAGGACACGCCCGGCCTGTACACGCCCGAGCAGATCGCTGGCTGGCGTAAGGTCACGGACGCCGTCCATGCGAAGGGTGGCCGCATCTTCGTGCAGCTCTGGCATGTGGGCCGCGTCTCGCACACCGACCTGCAACCTGGCGGTACGGCGCCGGTCGCGCCTTCCGCCATCCGCGCCGAGACGAAAACCTTCGTCAACAACGGATTTGCCGACGTGTCCGAGCCGCGCGCGCTGGAACTCGCCGAGCTGCCGGGCATCGTCAACGACTTTCGACAGGCTGCGGCCAACGCGATTGCCGCCGGTTTCGACGGCGTGGAAATTCACGGCGCCAACGGATATCTGCTGGAGCAGTTCATCAAGGACGGAGCCAACCAGCGCACCGACGACTACGGCGGCTCGATCGAGAACCGTGCGCGCCTGTTGCTCGAAGTGGTCGCCGCAGTGGTCAAGGAAATCGGCGCAGAGCGCACGGGCGTGCGCATCTCGCCGGTTTCGCCGGCAAACGGCATTTCCTGCAGCGATCCGCAAGCGCAGTACGACTACATCGCCGAACAGCTCAACGCGCAGGGCGTCGTCTATCTGCACGTGGTCGAAGGTGCGACTGGCGGCCCACGCGATGTCGCCGCGTTCGACTATGACGCGCTGCGCCGCCGTTTCAAGCAGACCTATCTGGCCAACAACGGCTACGACGTGGAATTCGCCACCACGCAACTCAATGAGGGCAGAGCCGACTTGTTCGCGTTCGGCCGTCCGTTTATCAGCAACCCGGACCTGGTCGAACGCCTGAAGCACGGCGCACCCCTGACGCAACTCAACCCGGCGACGCTCTATGGCGGCGGCGCGGTGGGCTACATCGATTACCCGACGATTTCCGGCTAAGGCTTCGTGCCCTTGATTGAGTCTCCGCCAGAAGAACCCTTGCAAAGGAAAGTACCCATGACCACGCTTCCGACTGTCCTCATCACCGGCGCCTCCAGCGGCATCGGTGCCACCTACGCCGAGCGTTTCGCCCGGCGTGGCCATGACCTCGTCCTTGTCGCCCGTGACAAGGCGCGACTCGATGCGTTGGCAGCGCGCCTGCGTGAGGAAAGCGGGGTGGCCGTGGAAGTGCTGCAGTCCGACCTGACCCAGTCCGCCGATCTGTCCGCGCTCGAGGCTCGTCTGCGCGATGACAATCGAATAGGAATTCTGATCAACAATGCCGGCGTGGCTCAGTCGGGCGGCCTCCTGCAGCAAACCCCTGAAAGCATCGAACGCCTGATCACGCTCAACACGACGGCGCTGACGAGGCTTGCAGCCGCGGTCGCGCCACGCTTTGTGCAGTCCGGCAACGGCTCGATCGTCAACATTGGCTCGGTGGTGGGTTTTGCGCCCGAGTTCGGCATGTCGATCTACGGCGCGACCAAGGCATTCGTGCTGTTCCTGTCGCAGGGCCTGAACCTCGAGTTGTCGCCCAAGGGTGTCTACGTGCAAGCCGTCCTGCCGGCGGCGACGCGCACGGAGATCTGGGAGCGCGCCGGGGTCGACGTGAACACGCTGCCCGAGGTGATGGAAGTGGGCGAGTTGGTGGATGCCGCACTGATCGGGTTCGACCGTCGCGAACTGGTCACGATCCCGCCGCTGCACGTAGCCGGGCGGTGGGACGCGCTGGATGGCGCTCGCCAGGGACTGTTGTCGGACATTCGACAAGCACACGCGGCCGAGCGTTATCAGCTCAACGCCTGACTATTCAATTGCAGCAAACGGCGGAACGATGGATACCACGATGACCGACAACCATATCACTACACCCACGCGCTTCGTGGATGTCAACGGTACCCGATTCGCCTACCGCCGCTGGGGTAACGCAGATTCTTCGCAGCCGCCGTTACTGTTCCTGCAGCACTTCCGCGGTGGGATGGACAACTGGGATCCGCTGATGACGGACGGTCTTGCCCAAAGCCGCGAAGTCATTCTCTACAACGGTCGCGGCGTCGCTTCCTCCGGCGGGCAACCACGAACTCGCATCGAGGACATGGCCGATGACGCAGCGGCCTTCGTTCGCGCACTCGGCTTGCAGCAAATCGACGTTCTGGGTTTTTCGCTGGGCGGGTTTCAGGCGCTCGACCTGACCTGGCGCCATCCCGAGCTCGTGCGCAAGCTGATGCTGCTGGGCACCGGGCCGCGCGGGGGTAATCCGGAAATGGAGCAGCGCGTATTGACCACCGCGGTCAATCCGGTCCCGGCGTTCGAAGACTTCCTCTACCTGTTCTTCGGACGATCAGCAGAGGCCGAGCAGGCGGCAAGGGCGTTCTGGGAGCGGCGCCATATGCGAGCCGACCAGGATCCGCCATCCTCGCCGGAGGTCGCGATCGCGCAGATCGAGGCCAACGTGCTGTATATGCCGAGGCTCTCGGAAGACGATCCTTTCGCGTATCTGCGCGGTATCCGGCAACCTACGTTCATCCTCAATGGCGTGAACGACGTGATGGTCCCGACGGTTAACTCCTTCTACATGGCGCGCAACCTGCCAAATGCGCAGTTGTTCATTTACCCGGATGCCGGCCACGCCGCACAGTTTCAGTACCCGCAACGCTTCCTGGGTCACGCAGTTCAGTTCCTGAGCGAGTGACGCGACGATCGTCATGGTCCGAACGCGCTTTTCTCAGGTCAAAAAGGATGCCCGAAATGCTTAAGTTCAAGTTCCTGTTGTGGGCATTCGCCCAGCTGCTGAGACGCAAGATCAGGCGCGACGCCAACGCCGCGCGCTACGTCGCGTCCAAGAACCTGGTCTGCCAGATTCGTACGGTTTCGGGTGCCGGGCGCTACTTTGTGATCAAAGATGGCACCGTCCGATCGTACGCGGGACTGGCAGCGACGCCTCGATTCACGCTCACCTTTACGAGTGCCGCCAAAGGCTTCGAGATTCTGTCGGCCAAGGATGCCCAAGCGGCTTTCCTCAGGGGGGTGGGCAGTAAAGACTTAACCATCAGTGGCGACTTCCGGGAAGTGTTGTGGTTCCAGGGCCTGACGGCGTTCCTGCAGCCTCCGAAAGTCGTCTCGCCTTACGACCGCACCGTCTTCTGAGTTGCCATGAAACCCGATCTGCTGAACCAGCCACTGCACCTGCCCAATGGCAGCGCTCTGCGTAACCGGCTCGCCAAGGCCGCCATGAGCGAGACCCTGGGCACCTACGATAATCGCCCGACACCGGACCTGGTGCAGTTGTACCGACGCTGGGCTGCGTCGGGGCTCGGACTGATCATGACAGGGAACGTGATGATCGACCGCCGCGCGTTGGGCGAGCCCGGGAATGTCGTGATCGAAGACGAGGCAGACTTGCCCGTGCTGCGCCAATGGGCGGAGGCTGCAACCGCGCAAGGGGCGTCGATCTGGGTGCAGCTCAACCATCCTGGAAAGCAATCGACCAAGGGTTTGAACGCCTTCAACCTGGCGCCCTCCGCGGTTCCTTTCCGCGAGGACATGGCGGCATTCTTCGAGACACCGCGCGAAGCGACCACGTCCGAGATTCAAGAAATCATCGAACGCTTCGGGCGCAGCGCGGCTATTTGCAAGAAAGCCGGGTTCAGTGGCGTAGAAATCCACGGAGCCCATGGTTATCTGATCAGCCAATTTCTTTCTCCGCACCACAACCGCCGCAGCGACGAATGGGGCGGCAGTCCCGAGAAGCGGCGCCGCTTCGTTCTGGCCGTCTATGCGGAAATCCGCCGGCAGGTCGGCCCGGACTTCCCGGTGGGAATCAAGCTCAATTCGGCCGACTTCCAGCGCGGTGGTTTTACGGAAGAGGAATCGATCGAGACAATCCGCGCGTTGAGCGAGGCGGGGATCGACCTGATCGAGATTTCCGGCGGTACCTATGAGGCGCCTGCCATGAGCGGGGCGATGCAAGAACCGAAGAAGGAATCCACCGCGGCCCGGGAAGCCTACTTCCTTGATTTTGCCCAGAAGGTGCGCGCGGCGGTCAAAGTGCCGCTCATGGTGACCGGTGGTTTTCGCACCGCCGCCGGCATGAACGCGGCGCTGGACTCCAGCGCGCTGGATGTGGTGGGCCTGGCGCGGCTGCTGGCGATCGATCCCGATGCCCCCGCCGCCTTGCTTCAAGGGCGCGACAGCCTGCAGCAGGTGCAACCGATCAGTACCGGCCTGAAGGCGGTCGATCGCCTCGGAATCATGGAGGTGCTGTGGTACACGCGCCAGCTCAAGCGCATTGCGAGGGGGAGAGAACCGCGCCCCGACGAGGGCGGGCTTGCAGCATTCTTGAAGTCTGCTTTCAGCAGCGGCTGGGGAACGTTTCGCACGCGGCGTCTACGGGCGCGCATTTGAGTGCCGAGGGCTTGCGATCAGAAACTGATCGCTGATGAACGTCAGATGAAACGACCCACCGCCCGATCCAGGGAAGCCACGCACGAGCGCATCGTCGATGCTGGCGCGCGCAGTCGACGAAGAGTCGTTGTCCGAATCGATGCTTGAGGCCACACTTGAGCATCGGTTTGCGGCGCGGATTGAAGTCCCCCCTTATTCCCGGTCAGCTTGATGCTCGACATATGAAAGCAGCATCCAAGGAGTCAATGATGCAGAGCATCAACGCGGACACGCAATCGACAACGTCGTATGCGAGCGCACCGAACAAGTTCGTCAACGCGGCTGGAACCCGCTTCGCCTACCGTGAACTGGGGCAGCACGGCGGCATTCCTTTGGTTTTGCTGAACCATTGGGGCGCTGTACTGGACAACTTCGACCCGCGCATCGTCGATGGCTTGGCTCGCAAACATCGCGTTATCGCGATCGACTATCGAGGAATCGGCTTATCCGGTGGCATCGCGCCCGTGACCGTGGACGAGATGGCGCGCGACACCATCGCGCCGATTCGCGCAATGGGTTTCGATCAAGTCGATCTGCTCGGCTTCTCGCTTGGCGGCTTCGTGGCGCAGGACGTGGCGCTCAAGGCGCCAGGCCTGGTGCGCAAGCTCATCCTCACTGGCACGGGCCCCGCCGGCGGTCACGGCATCGATCGTGTGGGCGCCGTGTCCTGGCCACTCATGCTCAAAGGCCTGCTAACGCTGCGCGATCCGAAGGCCTATCTGTTCTTCACGTCCACAACCAACGGCCAGCAGGCGGCAAGCGCCTTCTTGAAACGGTTGAAGGAACGTAAGGCTGGCCGCGACAAGGGGCCGACACCTCGCGCCTTCCTTCGTCAACTCAAGGCGATCAAGGCTTGGGGCCAGCAGGCGCCCCAGGATCTCGCGAGTCTGCCCATGCCTGTCCTGATCGCCAATGGGGATAACGACATTATGGTGCCCACCGCACTCAGCCACGAGATGGCCCGCCGCATCCCCCAGGCGCAGCTCGTCATTTATCAGGACGCTGGCCACGGCGGAATCTTCCAGCATTACGCCAACTTCGTACCCACGGCACTGGAATTTCTATCGCAATGAATACTTTGTGGACTAGGCGTATGAAGTATTCTCGCGAATACAACGCAGCATCGGAGTAAGAGCAACATGAAAGCACTCACATTCAAACGCTATGGCAAATCACCCGAGATCGGGTTCGCCGAAGTGCCGCGCCCCACGCTCAAGCCCGACGAACTGCTGGTTGAGGTGCACGCCGCGGGGGTGAACCCGATCGACAACATGATTCCAACGGGAATGTTCAAACCTGTCTTGAAGGTCCAGCTGCCCGCGATCATGGGTAGCGATCTGGCCGGCATCGTGATCGATGTCGGCAGCCGCGTCACTCGCTTCAAGAAAGGCGACGCCATCTTTGCAAGTCTGTTCGATCTTGGAAGCGGATCTATCGCCGAATATGCCGTGGTACCGGAGAGCGCTGCAGCCCCGAAACCGGTGAATCTGGACTTCGTGCAGGCCGCCTCGGTCCCAATGGTCGGGCTCACTTCATGGCAAGCACTGAAGGAGCGTGCCAAGCTTCAGCCGGGTCAGAAGGTGTTCATTCCCGCGGGGTCCGGCGGCATTGGAACATTTGCGATCCAGCTGGCCAAATATTTCGGCGCCAAGGTGGGGACCAATACCAGCACGGCTAATATCCCGTTGGTGACAAGCCTGGGCGCGGACGAAGCAATCGACTACAAGAAGCAAGCGTTCGAGAAAGTGCTGCGCGACTACGATGTAGTGCTTGGCACGATCAGGGGCGACGCGGTTGAAAAATCGGTAGGAATCCTGAAGCCGGGAGGGAGGATCGTCTCTCTTATCGGGCCGCTGGACGCAGCGTTCGCCCGTGCTCGCGGGCTGAACTTCGTCCTGAAGTTCGTATTCGGCCTGATGAGCCGCAAGATCATGCGTCTTGCGAGGAAGCGAGGCGTCACCTACTCGTTTCTCTTCGTACGCCCCGACGGTGCTCAACTCGCCGAGATCGGCAAACTGCTCGAATCCGAACGTATCCAGCCTGTGATTGACAAGATATTTCCGTTTGAACAAGCAAAGGATGCACTGGAATACCTGGCCCAAGGACGCGCCAAGGGCAAGGTCGTCGTCAGGATCAAGTGAAGGATCGCGAGGAACGCCGCCCAAGGCCTCGACCAGCGCCTGTCTCGGCGTTCATCGGTGGAGAAGCGTGCCGAGCCCCAACGACTGACTCACGCATCGCCGCTCACTCGCGGCGGCGCGGTCGAGCGGCTGGCTCTGTGACACGATCGACCCAGCCCCGGTAGAACGCGCGGTACTTGAGCACGAGCTTGTCGTACTTGCTGTACGCGCCGCCGCCGTCCGGCTTCATCCCGTTCCAGATCTTGACGTCGTACCCCGCGGCCTGCTTGGTCTGCAGCCCGAACAGCACGAAGTCGGTCGCGCGGCGCAGGATGCCGCCCACCTTCTTGATCGAGATGAGCATGTGCATGACGTTCTTGCCGTCGCTCACCGGCGTCACACACTGGAGCAGCTTGTATTTGACATCTCCGTCCAGGGCGACCGTCATGACGCACCCGCCGGGATAGCCATCGAAGTGCAGGTTCATCTGCGACATGTCCATGCCGAGCGCGCGCGACAGCATGCCGAGGGGCCCGAAGTACCGGTTCACGGTGAAGTCGATCCCGGCACCGAACCACGCGCCCGCCCGGGCCAGCGACTCGACCTCCGGCCACGGGCGCCAATCGTCGAATAGCTTGAGCTCGAAGGCCGAGATCGGGAGCGCGTGCACGGGGGTCGCGTGCTGCGCGTCGTAGAAGTTCTCGACAATCCGCAACACCGCCGTCGTCGTCTCGAACGCGAAGTGCACGTGCATGAAGTCGCTGTTGTCGACGTCGGCCGCGGCGATTTCGGGCAGCGGGTGCAGCGGCTGCGGGGAGCCGTACCAGACCCACACGTAGCCGTATCGCTCGGCGGTGACCAACGTCGGCTGGCGTGCCCCGCGCGGGACGGGCTCCAGCCGGCTCACCGCCTGGCTGTGACCGGGAATGTGAACGCACTGGCCGTGCTCGTCGTAGCGCCAGTGGTGAAACGGGCACTGGATGCACCCGTCCTTGATCTGCCCGTCGGCCAGGTTCGCGCCGAGGTGCGCGCAGTGGCGGTCCATCACCACGGCCCGCCCCGTCGTGCCGCGCCACGCCACGCACGGACGGCCGAAGAGCGTCAACTCCGTCGGCTTGTCCTTGAGGGCGTCCGAGCGCATCGCAACGTACCAGCTCGCGGCCACGCGCGTGGTCGCGTCGTACACCGCCTGGGGTTGCTCCTTGACGCTCGCTTCATCGAATTGAATGTCGTCCATCGTTTTTGTGTCGTCGTTGGTCGATTACTTCAGCGCCAGGCCGATGCGGGTCGTGATGTACGCCCTGAGCAGCGCGAACATCGGGTTGTAGTCGAAGTACTTTTTCACCTCGGCCGGCGCGCTGGTTTGCGTCCAGTACATCAGCTTCATCGCCGGCAGCAGGCTGTACTTCGAGTTGTTGAGCTGCGGTTTTTCCCCCGTGATGCAGTACCCGAAGCCGAACATCGGCTTGGCGAAGTCTCGCTCGTCGATGAGGGCGTGAATTCGCGCCGCGGCCTCCTCGGCCGGCTTGCGCCCGGCGCTCACGGCCTCGACCTCGGCTTTGGCGTCGTTGAACAACTGGTAGTACTCCTCCATGTCCGCGCACAGGTAGCCGAGGTATGGCGGGTCGTTGTCGAGATGATCGAGGTCGCCCTCGTCGCGCGACGCGCGGAATCTCGCATGGGCTTGCACGAGCCGGAACTGCCCGAGAATCGTGCCGACCGCCCACAGCCTGTGGAACGCGTCCCACAGCCGGAAGTCCTTGAACGCCGTGTAGCAGCAACTGACGAAGTCGTCGTTGTGGTCCAACAGCTTCTGCTGCAGGCGCTCGATGTACTCGAAGCGCTCGGGGGAGAAGTCGTCGTCGCGCAGCGCCTTGATGAGGCGCGCCGCGAGCGCGTGGATGGTCACCGCGGTGTTCTCGAGCCCGCGGGAGAAGAGCGGGTCGATGAACCCGTTCGCGTGCAGCATCAGGCAGTAGCGGTCGCCGACGCAGGCGCTCGACGAGAATTGCAGGCGGTCGGTCTTGACCCAGTCGCGCACCGGCACGGCGTCCCGGAACTGCGCGCCGATGCTCGGGAACCGCGCGAGGAACTCGTCGAATTCCTGCTGCGCGGGGATGTCCGTTTTCGGGTAGACACGCGGGTCGAGCTGCAGGCCGACGCTCACCAGGTTGTTGGTCGACCGCGGGTGGTTGTTGAACGGAATCACCCAGAGCCAGCCGCCCTCGAACATGTGGTGCAAGGTCCCCTCGTGCCAGCGCCAGCGCTGCCCCTTGACCTTGAAGATGTCGTCGAACGGCTTGACGCCGAGCATGTGCGTATAGAGGCTGCGCGAGTGCGTCTTGAAGCGACACGGTTCTTCGCGGAGCCCGAACTTGGTCGCGAGCGGCGCGCGGGGTCCGCCGCAGTCGATCATGTATCGGCCGGTGAACCGGTCGCCCTGGGCGGTGGTCACCGCGACGCCGTCTTTGTCCGCGTGATATTCGGTCACGCTCGTCTTCTGGCGGACCGTGCAGCCGTATTTGATGGCGGCTTGCAACAGGTAGGCGTCGACGTCTTGCCGGTAATAATGGCTCTCCGGACCCCACGGCAGCTCGGGAATCACGCACTGCGTGAACTCCTTCGGGTCGTGCTCCTGGCCGGGCTTGTGGAACACGAAGCCGAAGTTGCGCTTGATGCCCGTGCTCGACGCGACGTAACGCTGCGTCGAGTAGAACGACGTGATGTGGTCGAGCTCCGGAATGCCGTAGCGATCGGCGATGATCCGGTTCATGAGAGACGTCTCGGGGATCGACGATTCGCCGATCGTGAACCGCGGGTGCGACGACTCCTCGATGATCAGCACCCGAAACTGTTGTTTGGCCAGGATGGCGCCCATCTGGGTGCCGGACATGCCCGAGCCGAGGATGATCACGTCGAAGTGGTTGCTATCGCGCCCGTTCGCGGGGCTCATCTGAGTCATGGGGGCAAACTCTCCTTGTGAGATGGAACACATCGTCGCGTGCGTCAGGATTCGTCGAGCGCGGCGCGGATGCGGGACCGCGCGGCGCGCGTGAGCGTGAGTAGATCGCCGAGCATGCTGGGCGCGTACCCCCCGCTGCCGATGCTTGGGCCGCTTCGACCGACTTCGTACGCGCGCTCAGCCAATTTGACGTGAGGCGCCCGGAAGCGCAGCAGGACCTCGAACACCCGGTCGAGGGCCGCCAGCCCGGCCCGAACGGGCTCGCTTCGCGCACCGATCGCGTGCGCCTCGCCGAGCGCGCGGTCGACGAGCGCCGGCTCCCCGGCGAACCGGGCGTAGACCGCCCTGAACGCGGGAAGCACGTAGGGCAGGTACGTCTCCTTGAATTCTCGATAAGCTGCGTGGTTCGATTGCGAGCCCCACAGCACGTGCTCCAGCACGAAGAGGGGCATTTCCACGGCACCGGGGCCGAGGTAGCTCTGGCCTCCGATTCGAATCGGTTCGTAGAAGGGGCGGAGCTCGTCGTAGAAGACCTGCAGCGAGATGAAGCGGTAGGCGTACACGATCGACTCGACCATTTTCTGCAGATAGGCTGCCAGCTCGTCGCAGCCTTGCGCGAACGCGGGCGAGCGCAGGGACACGTCGGACAGCTCGACGGTCACCGCGATGGCCGCCTCGAGGGAAGCCATCGAGATGCGCACGCTCTCGAGCAGGTGCGCTTCGTCGGGGAGGCCGGTGTAGCTGCGCTGCGCGTCGGCCGCCGCGGGGTTCCAGACCGTCACATGCAGGAGCGTCTCGCGCGGCGGCAGGTCGGTCGCGCGCGCCAGGTCGAGCAGCACCGGCTCGAGCCCGGGCACCGCGTCCGCGGGCTCGTGTCCGTGCCGCTTGAGCGAGCCCAGGAAGAACCCGATGTCCCGCATCGCGGCGGCGGCTTCGACGAAGCCCCAGCCGGCGGGCACGCCGCGCGCCGGGAGGAACGCGCGCAACAGGCCGACGATGCCGGGCACGTCCTTTTTACGGTTCAGGCCCGGCAGCTGCAGAACGAGCGAGCGCGCCCGCAGAGGATCGCAGGCCGCCACGGCGGCGTGCGTGGCCGCGAATGCGCCTACCCGGTCCAGGGTGCGCTCCACTACAGGATTTCCTGCGCCGCGAGCGCCGACCCGCGCTGGCTGCGAGACAGCCCCGCGTCGCCGTCACGCAGCGACCGCAGGTAGTCGTAGTTCGTCGGCAGGCTCGTGCGCAGACGCTCGGCCTCGCGCCGGATGCTGGCGAACATCGCCTCGGCCTTCTCGATCGATTCCGGTCGGTGCTGCAAGAGCGGCAGCGACCGGTCGGGCAGTAGCCCCAAGCCGGCAAAGATGCAGTAGTAGTTGCCGTTCAACCAGAAGTTCTTGAATTCGTAGTCGAAGGTTTCGTAGTACGTCGAATCGTCGAACGACGTGGTGGTCAGCGGCAGCCCCGCCTTGTAGCGCTGAACCTTCTCCTTGATGGCGTCCGAGAGCCGCAGATCGTGCCGGTTCGCGAGCCAGAACGGCGTGTCTTCGCGCGACGTGGTGAAGTAGTGCGCCTGGACGAAATCCCGGCAGTCGTCGAACATGTAGACGATCTCGGCGTTGAATGCGTCGCTCAGCCGCGGGTCGAACGAGGTGTCGGGGAAGTGCTTCACGAGCTGGTAAAGCGCCGCGTAGATGAAGTAGATGCCCGTCGATTCCAGCGGCTCCAGAAAGCACGACGACAGCCCGATCGACACGCAGTTGTTGACCCACGCCCGCTTGTTGCGCCCGACCCGGAACTTGATCTGGTTGAGCGGCTGATTGTCCGAGAGGCCCCAGAGGTTGAGGAAGTCGGCAGTGGCCTGGTCGCGCGAGGTGAACTTGCTCGAGAAGACATAGCCGCTGCCGAACCGGCCCAGCATCGGAATCTTCCAGGTCCACCCCGAGTTCATGGCGATCGCGGAGGTGTACGGCTCGATCCCGTCGCGCGCGTCGTCGTTGGGCACGGCGCTGGCGACCGCGCTGTCGCACAGCAGGTGATCGGACATGTCAATGAACGGCTCCTTCAGGGCCTGGTTGATCAGGAGCCCCCGCATGCCGGAGCAGTCGATGAACAGGTCCGCCTCCAGCGTCCGTCCCTCCTTGGTGGACAGGCTGGAGATGTAGCCGCGCTCGTTCAGGTGAACATCCACGACCTCGTCGACCACGCGCTTCACCCCGCGTTCGACGGCCCAGCGCTTCAGGAAGTCGGCCACCAGGTGCGCGTCGAAGTGCCACGCGTGGGACATCTGGCGGGTGCCGTCGGCCAGGCACGGTGCCAGCTTGCTGTCGAGCGCGCCGGGCTGCGGGTAGCACGCGTACGCCATCGCCTGCTGGAAGCCCTGCTCGCGCTTGCGCAGCCAGTAGTGGGTAAGCGGCACGCCGTCGCAGTTCGGCACGTTGCCGAACAAATGGTAGAAGTGATCGTCGCGCGAAGAGTCGGGAGACTTCCTCCAGTTCACGAACTTGATGGCGGCCTTGAACGCGCCGTTCACCTGGGGCATCCACTCCCGCTCGGGTATCCCGAGGAAGTCGAAGAACACCTTCTGCAAACTCGGAATGGTTGCCTCGCCCACGCCGATCCGGGGGATCGCCGCGGACTCGATGAGCGTAATGTTCGCCTTCTGCTGGAGCGCCCGGACGAGGTACGAGGCGGTCATCCACCCCGCGGTGCCGCCGCCCACGATAACGATATTCTTGATCGGATTGCTCATGCCACCTTTCCCATAGGATTTAAAACCTCAATGGATAGTGACGCCTTATCGAGTCGAACGCGCAACTCGTCCGGTAACGCGTCATAACGTGTCTGATTCATCGCGATAAATGACACCGGGAAGGCGTAGTGAAATCGTGGCAAAGGACGTCCCTCCGCGAAATATCCGGACATCCTTGGCCGCAGTCCCAGAGTGTGATCTGAGGCTGTTCCGCTCTCAATTCAAATAGAGAAGCACAATCGAATAATGCTAGGCGCCCATTGCAGCGGCGGCACACCGTGCAAGGGCTTGTCGAGGCTTGTCGGGCCGTACATGTAACCACACCGACGCACCATAGCAGTGTTCACGATGGCACGTCTCGCAAAATTTCATATCAATCTCGGTTAATCCAGAGAAATACTCAATATCGGCGAAGTATCCGATAACAAACGATTTAATTTTTTAGAAAGTAGAAATTTACGTTTTCGTTGAGGGTGTGTGCGCCAGCGGATTTATTGTATAAAAATTCGAAATTAAAGTCTTGATTGACGAGGGGAAGTAACGGCGTCGCCATTTGCGAAACAAAGATGTCAATTGGCCCTGGCCCAAGAAATAGTCCGGCTTAAAAGTGGAGAAATTCGGAGGGCTGGCGAGCCCTTGTTCCCGTGCCATCCCGTTGGGCATTGCGTCACAGACGGGCCTGGAGTTCTTCGATCCGCCGGGACTGCGGATCGAGCCAACTTCGTCTCAGGGGTGCGGAAGCTCAGTTGCGAGCGCCCACACTTTCCACGGGGAGAGGCGAGCGGAAGGCTGAATGCTCTCCGCGGTGCGGGGAGAATTGGGTGGTCGCCGTGGTTTCGCCGTTGCCGAGACCTACGGCTGTGCCCAGCCGCTTCGCGCATCCCTCAATCCCTGCATCACCGATGTGACAAGTGCGTGTCATTGGTGAATTTGTTTTTTTTCGCTTGATTGAATCCCTATCGCACTGGATAGAATGCTACGCGTTCCTGATGAATACGGAACGGTTCGTACATTTTTGTCGCTTCGACTATAGCTAAAAAGCTGGGGATCCAGACATGCGAGACAACGGAGCACCGACGATGCTACCCGAGGAAATCGTCCCACTCGGCGACATCGAAAATATTGCTCGACGCCATTTCGTGATGGGGCTCGGTGCAACGCTTCTGGCCGGATGCGGCGGCGACGGAAGCAACGCGGTTACAGGCGGTGAGCGTACATCGGCAAACGGCACCGGCCAGGCGTCCGGAGTTGCTCCAGCTTCGGACGGTATCGACGCAGGGGCGACGTCGGCAGGCACTGCCCAAACCCGCGCCTTCACGCATCCCGGTTTGCTGCATACCGAGGCGGATTTCGAACGCATGCGCGCTAAAGTCGGGGCCCACGCTTCCCCGTGGATCGATAGCTGGAACGTGCTGGTCGCCAACGGTCACACGCGCCTGACGAACAAGCCGAACCCGCAGGTCGGCATCTATCGCGGCAATGATCCCACGCATGGTCAGAACTACGGCGCCCTCTACAACGACATCGCCGCCGCCTACGGCGACGCGCTGCGCTGGAAGGTGTCGGACGACAAACGCTACGCCGACAAAGCCGTGGAGTATCTGGACCAATGGGCCTCGACGCTGACGACGCTTGGCGGCAGTGACGTGGCGCTCGCCGCCGGCATCTACGGCTACGAATTCGCCAACGCAGCCGAAATCATGCGCGGCTACAGCGGCTGGAGTCCGGCCGGCCTCGCCGCATTCCAGGCGATGATGCGCAATGTCTTCTACCCGGTCAGCCATGCTTTCCTGACCCGTATCGACACCGCGATGGACACGCACTACTGGGCCAACTGGGGCCTGGCCAACATCGCGTGCGTCCTGGCCATCGGCGTGTTGTGCGACGATGCCGAGCTCGTCAACGAGGCCATCACCCATTTCAGGACCGGTGGCAGTAACGGCTGTATCCGGCAAGCCGTGTACTACATGCACCCCGGCAACCTCGGGCAATGGCAGGAAGCCGGCCGGGACCAGGGCCACAGCACGCTCGGCATTGCATTGACGGGCGCCATTTGCGAGATGGCGTGGAATCAGGGCATCGACCTGTACGGCTATGACAACAATCGCTTCCTGGCGGGCGCGGAATACGTGGCCAAGGCCAACCTGAAGCAGGCAGACGGCGCGTTCTACACGGTGCCTTTCGTCACGTACGCGAACAGCGCCGGCGTCATCCAGACGCAGTTCGCCGTCGGCGGGCGAGGCGATGCCCTGGGGCGGCCCTGCTGGGCGCTGGTGGCCAACCATTACATCAACCGCAAAGGTCTGGCGGCGCCTTACACCCAGCGCGCTGCCGAGCTTGTGGCACCGGAAGGCGGCGGCGGCAACTACGGCCCCAACAGTGGCGGCTTCGACCAGCTTGGCTACGGCACGCTCACCTGCACGCTCGACGCCGGCACTCCTGCCGCAACACCGACCGGCCTGACCGGCTACGCCAACGCGGGCAAGGTGGTGCTGTCGTGGTGGGGCAGCAGCAACGCCGTCAGCTACAACGTCAAGCGCGCCACCATTGCCGGCGGACCGTACAGCACCATCCGGAGCGGTATCACCGATCTGCTGACCTATACCGATATGCCAGCCGGTGCCGGCACGTATTTTTATATCGTGACAGCGCAAACGATTGCGGGCGAATCGGCGCCCTCCAACGAAGTGAAAGTGATCACGGCGCAGCAGCTGCTTGCGCACCTCACCTTCGATGAAGGCAGCGGCATCACGGCCGCCGATAGCTCGGGCAACGGGCGCAATGGCACGCTCAACGGCGCAACGTGGGCAGCGGGGCACAGCGGCAACGCGGTCTCGCTCAACGGTTCGGGCGCGTATGTGGCGTTGCCCGACGATCTGCTGGCCGATGTGTCGGACTTCACCATCGCCAGCTGGGTGTTCTGGAACGGCTCGCAAACGTGGGCTCGCCTGTTCGACTTCGGCACGGGCTTCCACCGCTACATGATGTTCACGCCGCGCGGGCAGATGCGCAACGGCTGGGCCGGCATGCGCTTCGCCATGACGGCCAACGGCCCCGGCGACGGCCCTCCGGAACAGATCATCGACGCCCCCACCGAGCTGCCGAGCAAGCGATGGGTGCATGTGGCCGTCACGCTATCGGGTTCGACCGGCACGATGTACGTGGACGGCATGCCCGTCAGCACCAACACGGCGATGTTCCAGGCGCCGTTCCGCTTGGGCAGAACCACGCAGAACTGGCTGGGCAAATCGCAATACAGTGCCGACGCCACGTTCCACGGCCTGATCGACGATTTCCGCATCTATCGCGGTGCGCTCAGCGCCGCGCAGATCGCATCGCTCATGGCGAATTGATTGCGCGGGGCTCGATGGCGGGCCCTGCGATGGACTCTCTTCCTTTAAGGATTTCTTCGATGACCGCGTTTTCTCAACGATGGATTGCCGCTGCGGCGATGGCGTGTGCGTTATGGGGCTGTGGCGGCGGATCCGATAGCGCGACAGGCGTGACCAATGCGGGTGCCAATGTAGCCGCTAATCGTAGTCAGATCGGCGGAAATGGCAGCGGCAGCAACCTGCCGGCGGCCAGCTGGACCAGTGTCAAGTGGGGCGGGGGCGGCTATGTCACCGGCCTCATCTACCATCCAGCCAACGCGAGCCTGCTGTACGCACGCACCGACGTTGGCGGCGCGTACCGCTGGAACGCGACCAACTCGACGTGGACGCCTATCACCGACGGCATCGGTTTCGGTGCAGGCGAGGGCGATTTCCACGGCGTCGAAAGCCTCGCGCTCGACCCGAACAACGATCAGCTCGTCTACATGATGACCGGCATTACCGTGACGCAGGGTCACAACGGCCGCATCTACATCTCGAGCGACCGTGGCAACACCTGGACGCACTACGACCTGCCGTTCCCGGTGGGCGGCAACGACAACGGCCGCGCCACGGGCGAGCGCCTGCAGGTTGACCCGAACAATCCGTCGACGCTGTTCTACGGATCGCGCACGGCCGGCCTGTGGAAGAGTGCCGATTCGGGCCGGACCTGGACGCAGGTCACGGGTCTGTCCTCCACCACGATCAGCGGTGGCAGTTCCCCGATCGGCGTCGAACAGGTGATCTTCGATACGTCGGGCAAGGGTAGTGGCCAGCCGACCTGGATCATGTGGGCCACCGTCGCCCCGGATTACGCCAACGCGGCGGGCCTGACGTCGACCCTGTACAAGTCCACCAACGGCGGCTTCTCGTGGACGCCGGTGCCCGTCCCGCCGACGGTGTCCGGCTACTACATCCCGCACGTCGTGCGTACGTCCGACGGCAACTTCTACGTGGTGTTCAACGCGGGCGTCGGCCAGGGCATCGGCGGACCGAGCTATCTCTACAAGTTCGGCGGAAGTAACAACAGCAACTGGACGCTGCTCAACAGCTCCAACAGCAACGGCTTTGGCGGCCTGTCCGTCTCCGGTCTGGGCTCGTCCGCCCGCATCGCACTGGGCATGACCGGCTGGAGCGACACCAGCAAGACCATCCAGCTATCCGACGACGGCGGCAGTACGTGGCGCGAAATCGAGGCCGGCATGCCGCATACCGGCACTGCCTCGGGTGGCTGCGCCGGCTGGGTCGAGGGCGTCACCATCGACCCAGCCAATCGCGATCACGTCATGCACGTCCACGGCGGCGGCATCTGCGAAACCATGAACGCCTCGTCGCCCACGCCAACCTGGAGCCCCAAGGTCGACAACCTCGAGGAAACCGTGACGCTGGCGCTCGTCACGGCGCCGCCCGGCGCGTCGTACAACTTCATCAACAGCGCCGGTGACATCGGCACATGGGTCAATACGGACCTCTCGACGAGGCCGACGAAAGGCCCGTTGAACACGTGGAGCAGCGGCAATTCGGCCGATATGTCGTGGTCCGATCCGACGTACATCGCCGCCGCGGGCGTCGACAACGCCAACGGCCATGCCACCAAGGGCTTCTGGTCGGGCGACAGCGGCAATACCTGGGCGACGTTCGCGTCGCTGCCCAACGGCGCCGCGGCAAGCCAGAGCAACGTGGGCAACCTGGTCGTCCCGTCCCGCAACAACGTGACGTGGGCACCGCCGGACTCGGTGCCGTCGTATACGACAAACAATGGCGCCAGCTGGACGGCGACCAACCTGCCGGCGTTCAGTGCCACATGGAACGGCTTCCCGCGTGCCTACCGCCTGGCCGCGGACCGCAAGAACCCGAACAAGGTCTATGCCTACGACTCCGGCGGCGCACCGTGGAGCTGGCAGCGCGGCAAGATCTACGTCTCGAACGACGGCGGCCACACGTTCGCGCTGAGCCAGGGCTCCGTGAACGCGAACCTGGCCTGGAATTCGTGGCGGGATACGTCGATGGCGGTCAATCCGAACGCCGAGGGTGACCTCTGGTTGGCCGACGGCACGGCCGTGTACCACTCGGTGGACTCGGGGGCAACCTGGACGAAGCTCAGCGTCTTTGCGTCGACCAACGACACACCGGGCGCCACCGTGATCGCCTTGGGCAGGGCACCGACCGGTTCGTCGTACTCGGCCGCGGTCTACGTGGAAGGCACATTGAACGGCGTGTGGGGCATTTACCATTCCGACGACGGTGGTGCAACGTGGGCGCGCTTCAACGATGACACGCACCAATTCGGCGACTCCGGTGTGATGGCCGGCGACTGGAACACGTATGGCAGGATTTACGTCAACGGCGCCGCTCGCGGTCTGATCTATAGCAATTGAGGTTGATCGACCGTAAGGGGTCCATTCTCGACGTCTACGTCACGGCGCTCTGACCGAGGAGCATAGGTGTCCACCGATTGGGGAGGTGGGCACCTATGGCCGACAAAGACTCTGAGTTGATCTTTTACCACTACGGTACGATCGCCTGCTCAAACTCTGGTTTCGTACAACGCGCGATAGGAGTTGCCGGCGCTGCTCGGGAGTTGACACCGGTCTTCGCAAGGCTATGGTCAGTGCCAGCTTTAATTCGCGACGTGTACCTTCTGAGTTGCCGCGACGAGCGACGTCGTTCAACACGGGGCGGTTCGAATGATTCGAACCGCCGCACATGGATTTCGCCATACGAACGCATGACCGGATCTGGCGCTATCTGCAAGCGGGCAGCCCAGCGATTCTCCCAGCGCCCGTATCCACATCTAATCGAAGGCTACAAGTAGCGCCCCCCCGTACTAACCCTGATTAAAAAATCTTATCGCGGTGAAAAATTCCGCATCTTATTGAGCCGATATCGGCTCGATATAGTGGCTCGCTTTCCCATCAGCAGGAGCCGCTTGATGACCACCGACGTCCGATTCACCGAAATCGAGGATCTGATGCCCGCCGCCGGCGGGCTGCGCGAGATCCGCCATCACATTCACCACCACCCGGAACTCGCGTACGAGGAGCACGAGACGGCCGCGCTCGTCGCGGACAAGCTCGAGCAATGGGGCTGGCAGGTGACGCGCGGGGTCGGGCAGACGGGGGTGGTCGGCACGCTGCGGGTCGGCGACGGCACGCGCAGCATCGGCATCCGCGCGGACATGGATGCGCTGCCGATCCTCGAGGCAACCGGCCTGCCGTATGCGAGCGGCACGCACGGCAAGATGCACGCGTGCGGCCACGACGGCCACACGACGATGCTGCTCGGCGCCGCGCAGCACCTCGCGAAGACGCGCAACTTCTCCGGCACCGTGCACCTGTATTTCCAGCCGGCCGAAGAGCACGGCGTCGACAGCGGCGCGAAGAAGATGATCGACGACGGCCTGTTCGAGCGCTTTCCGTGCGATGCGGTGTTCGGCATGCACAATCATCCGGGCGCGGCGCCCGGCGTGTTCCTCACGCGGCGCGGCCCGTTCATGTCGGCCGGCGACAAGGCGATCATCTCGATCGAGGGCGTCGGCGGCCACGCGGCGCGGCCGCACCTGACGGTCGACCCGGTGGTCGTCGCGGCGAGCATCGTGATGGCGCTGCAGACGATCGTCGCGCGCAACGTCGACCCATCGCAGCCGGCGGTCGTCACGGTCGGCTCGATGCACGCGGGCACCGCGAACAACGTGATCCCGAACGGCGCCCGCCTCGAACTCAGCGTGCGTTCGTTCAGCCCCGAAGTGCGCGCGCTGCTGAAGCGCCGCATCGTCGAGCTCGCCGAATCGCAGGCCGCGAGCTACGGCGCGATTGCGCACGTCGAGTACATCGAAGGCTATCCGGTCGTCGTCAATACGGATGCCGAAACGGATTTCGCCGCGCAGGTCGCGCGCGAGCTGGTCGGCGACGCGCACGTCGTCGACCAGGCCGACCTGCTGATGGGCAGCGAGGATTTCGCGTTCATGCTGCAGCAGCGGCCCGGCTCGTTCGTGCGGCTCGGCAACGGCGAAGGGGAAGACGGCTGTATGGTGCACAACCCGAAGTACGACTTCAACGATCGCAATCTGCCGATCGGCGCGGCGTTCTGGACGCGCCTCGTGGAGCGTTACCTCGGGCAGTAATCCCGGCGGCGGCGCGTGGCCGGCGCTTCCGGCCGCATTGAGAGGAGAGACGAACGATGCAGAAAGACCATCTCGCGCTGCACCCCGCGTCGACGGGCGCCGCCGCAACCGATACGCGCGACGCACCGGCCGTCACGAAGCGCGGCGCGATCGCGGCGGCCGTGATCGGCAACTGGCTGGAATTCTTCGATTTCACCGTGTACGGCTTTTTCGCAGTACTGATCGGCAAGCTGTTCTTCCCGTCGAGCGACCCGACCACGTCGCTGCTGCTGTCGGTCGCGACGTTTGCCGCCGGCTTCTTCACGCGGCCGCTCGGCAGCGTCGTGCTCGGCGTCTATGCGGACCGCAAGGGCCGCAAGGCCGCGCTGAACCTGACGATCATGCTGATGGCGCTCGGCACCGGCCTGATCGCGATCGCGCCGACCTACGCACAGGCCGGCGTGGCCGCGCCGCTGCTGGTCGTCTGCGCGCGGCTGATGCAGGGCTTCTCGCAGGGCGGCGAGTTCGGCGCGGCGACATCCACGCTGATCGAGCAGGGCGGCACGTCGCACCGTGCGTTCCGCGCGAGCTGGCAGCTCGCGACGCAGGGCGGCGCTGCGCTGATGGGTTCGGGTTTCGCGGCGCTGCTGTCGAACACGCTGACGAAGGATGCGCTCGAGGGCTGGGGCTGGCGCCTGCCGTTCTTCGTGGGCGTGCTGATCGCCCCAGTCGGTATGTACCTGCGCCGCCGGCTCGCGGACGATGCGCCCGGCGACAGCCACCACGGAATCGAACGCGGCGTGCTGCGCGAGCTGTTCTCGCAGCACACGCGCACGGTGCTGCTGTTGATGCTGACGGTGATGGGCGGCACGGTGTCGACCTACATCCTGACCTTCTACATGCCGACCTACGCGATCCATACGCTCGGGCTGCCGATGAAGCTGTCGATGTTCGTCGGCGTCGCGTCGGGCTGCGTGATGCTGGTGACGTGTCCGCTGTTCGGCTGGCTGTCGGACCGTCTCGGCAGCCGGCGCATGCCGATCTTCGTGGGGCGCGGTGTGCTCGTCCTGCTGCTGTTCCCGGCGTTCTGGCTGATGAATCATCATCCGACGCTGTCCGTGATCCTGCCGCTGACCGCGCTGATGCTGCTGTTCTATTCGCTCGGGTCGGCATCCGAAATGGCGCTGATGTGCGAATCGCTGCCGCGCCATGTGCGCGCGACGGGGATCTCGATCGCGTATGCACTCGCGGTGACGATTTTCGGCGGCACCGCGCAGCTGATCGCGACCTGGCTCGTGAAGACGACCGGCAGCAAGCTCGCGCCGGCCGGCTACGTGGCCGCATGCGTGGTGCTGTCGCTGATCGCGGTGGCGATGCTGCGCGAGACCGCGCGCGAGTCGATGGACTGACGTGCCGCGCCGCGGGCGGCGATCCGCGCCAGCCGGAGGGCGAGGGTTTCGCGTTCGCCGATGCGGTCGCGCCGAGGCTGAAGGATGGCACGTGCGACCGGCTCGGGAAGATGTACTTCGATTTCAACCCGTACGGTGACTGATCCGCGCGCGCCGTTTTTCCCCGCATTTTTCGTTCGAGACCCTCGATGCAGATTCGCAACACGCCGCTCCTGTCGCCGTCGATCGGCACGCAGCGCACGCTGACGAGCTTTCATTTCGGGCCGGCCGACGCGGGCCGCAAGATCTACCTGCAGGCCGCGCTGCACGCGGACGAAACGCCCGCGATGCTCGCCGCGGTCGTGCTCAAGCAGCGTCTCGCGCAGCTCGACGCCGACAGCCGGCTCGCGGCCGAGATCGTGCTGGTGCCGGTCGCGAACCCGGTCGGGCTCAATCACCATGTGCTCGGGCAATTCATCGGCCGGTTCGATCTCGCGAGCGGGCGCAACTTCAATCGTGGCTTCCTGCCGCTTGCGGACATCGCCGCACGCGCGCGCGACCGGCTCGGCGCGGATCCCGAACGCAATCGCGCGATCGTGCGCGAATGCGTCGGCGCGGCGCTCGACGCGGTCGCACCACGGACCGAATTCGACGCGTTGCAGCTGGCGCTGCTGAAGCTATCGCATGACGCCGATGTCGTGATCGACCTGCATTGCTCGCTCGAAGCCGTGATGCACGTGTACACGAGCGACACCGCGTGGCCGCAGGTCGAGCCGCTCGCGCGCTATCTCGGCGCGGCGGCATCGCTGCTGGCCGAGGATTCGGGCGGCCACGCGTTCGACGATGCGCATCACCTGCTGTGGTCGCAGTTGCGGCAGCACCTGCCGGAGCGCACGCCGATGGCGGCGGGCACTGTGGCCGTGACCGTCGAATGCCGCGGCCAGCGCGATGTGACGTATGAATACGCGGCGCGCGACGCCGACGCGCTCGTCGACTATCTGGTGTGGTGCGGCGCCGTGCGCGGCGAGCGCACGCCGCTGCCGCCGCTCGCCGCGCCGGCCACGCCGCTCGCGGGCAGTGAGCAGTTCTACGCGCCGGTGAGCGGGATTCTTGTGCACCGCGCGGCGATCGGCGCGACGATTCGCGCGGGCGATCCGCTGTTCGACATCGTCGATCCGCTGACCGACGCGATCACGACGGTATCGAGCAGCACCGACGGCGTGTTCTACATGCGGCGCGCGATCCGCTTCGTGACGGCCGGCGCGCCGCTCGGCCGCGTGACGGGGGCGGTGCCGGTGCGCAAGGGGATGTTGCTTGGCGCGTGAGTGGCCGGGCGGCACGGTGACCGAGAGGCGCCGTGCAATTTCGTTCTCGTCAAATTGACCCGGCTTTGCCGCGTCACTAAATTGGTGGTGCGGAGTTCGCTCCGCCCTCCGTGAGAAGGATGTTGCAATAGAGTCAGAGAGTTGAGCGGGCGGCGCATGCCGCCCGTCTTTTTATGCGCGCGACTTGTCGTATCGCCGACACGACAATCGAGGCAGCCCACCGCGGCGCTCCGGCTGCGGGGGAAACGTTCCGCGCGAGCCTGCCGGTTCGCTAGGCCCGCTCACCCGCGCCGTGCCACCAGCTCCGATACCGTCTGCGCGGCCTGCTGCAGCGGCCCGAGAAACTCTTTCACCATCTGCTTCGCGGTATGCCGCTGCGCGTTGCCGCTGATGTTCATCGCGGCGATCACCTGCCCGCGCCGGTTGCGGATCGGCGCGGAAATCGACATCAGGCCCACTTCCAGTTCCTGGTCGACCACGGCCCAGCCTTGCTGGCGCGCCTGCGCGATCGTCGCCTTCAACTCGCCGATGTCGGTGATCGTGCGGGGCGTGTGCGCACGGATGTTGCTCTGCGCGAGCGTTTCGTCGAGCGTCGCTTCGTCGAGCGCGGACAGCAGCACGCGGCCCATCGACGTGCAGTACGCGGGCAGGCGGCTGCCGATCGACAGGTTGATCGTCATGATCTTGCGGGTCGGCACGCGCAGCACGTAGACGATCTCGGTGCGGTCGAGCACGGCGGCCGAGCAGCTTTCGTGGATCTGCGCGGACAATTGCTCCATCACCGGATCGGCGAGATTCCAGAACGGCATCGACGTGAGATACGCGAAGCCGAGCTCGAGGATCTTCGGCGTGAGCCGGAACAGCCGGCCGTCGGCCTCGACATAGCCGAGCGTCTGCAGCGTCAGCAGGATCCGGCGCGCGCCCGCGCGGGTGAGCCCGGTGGCCGAGGCGACCTCGGTGAGCGTCTGCTCCGGGCGCTGGGCGTCGAACGCGCGGATCACCGCGAGGCCGCGCGCGAACGACTGCACATAGGAGTCGCCGGGTTTCGTCTGGATGTCTTCGGTTGTCATGAACGGTCGGATTGTCGTGCAGCCGAGAAGATAGCGCATGGGGCCTGACACGCCAACCGCCTCGCTGACCGGCGCTTGACAGGTCGTCCCCGCACTCCCTATGATGCGTTAAACGTTCGATACACGATCTTATGTTCGTATATAGAACATTTAAGCGCATCCCGGCGGGCAATGCAAGGGGCGCGTTTCATTCATTTCCCAGCTTTGCATGAGACCGGAGACACTGATGACCGAAGCTTTTCTGTGTGATGCGATCCGTACCCCGATCGGCCGCTACGGCGGCGCGCTGTCCGGCGTGCGCGCCGACGACCTCGGCGCGGTGCCGCTCAAGGCGCTCGTCGAGCGCAACCGCGATGTCGACTGGACGGCGATCGACGACGTGATCTACGGCTGCGCGAACCAGGCCGGCGAGGACAACCGCAACGTCGCGCGCATGTCCGCGCTGCTCGCGGGCCTGCCGGAGGGCGTGCCGGGTTCGACGATCAACCGCCTGTGCGGTTCCGGGATGGACGCGGTCGGCGTGGCCGCGCGCGCGATCAAGTCGGGCGAGGCCGCGCTGATGGTGGCCGGCGGTGTCGAAAGCATGACGCGCGCGCCGTTCGTGATGGGCAAGGCCGCCAGCGCGTTCGCGCGCCAGGCCGACATCTACGACACGACGATCGGCTGGCGTTTCGTCAATCCGCTGATGAAACAGCTGCATGGCGTGGATTCGATGCCGGAGACGGGCGAGAACGTCGCGGTCGACTACAACATCAGCCGCGCCGATCAGGATCTGTTCGCGCTGCGTAGCCAGCAGAAGGCCGCGCGTGCGCAACAGGACGGCACGCTCGCCGAGGAAATCGTGTCGGTCACGATTCCGCAGAAGAAGGGCGATCCGGTCGTCTTTTCGCGTGACGAGCATCCGCGTGAAACGTCGCTCGAAGCGCTCGCGAAGCTGAAGGGCGTCGTGCGTCCGGACGGCTCCGTGACGGCCGGCAACGCGTCGGGCGTGAACGACGGCGCCGCTGCGCTGCTGCTCGCGAACGAGGCTACCGCGAAGCGCTTCGGCCTGACGCCGCGCGCCCGCGTGCTCGGCATCGCGACGGCCGGCGTCGCGCCGCGCGTGATGGGCATCGGCCCCGCGCCGGCCACGCAGAAGCTGCTCGCGCGGCTCGGGATGACGATCGACCAGTTCGACGTGATCGAGCTGAACGAAGCGTTCGCATCGCAGGGTCTTGCGGTGCTGCGTATGCTCGGCGTCGCCGACGATGATCCTCGCGTGAACCCCAACGGCGGCGCGATCGCGCTCGGCCATCCGCTCGGCGCGTCGGGCGCGCGTCTGGTCACGACCGCGATGTATCAGCTGCATCGCACCAACGGCCGCTTCGCGCTGTGCACGATGTGCATCGGCGTCGGCCAGGGCATCGCGATCGCGATCGAACGTGTGTGATCGCGTGATGCGGTGAAGCGGTGAAGCGCGCGCGGCATGTGCGCCGCTTCACCGTATTCTCTTTTCGGATGATGTGGCCGCGCGCGATCTTCGTGCCGGCCACATCGTCATTCAGCGGGCGATTGTCGCGCGAGGCGCGCGGCGAGCGCGTCGATCTCGGTGTCCGCGAATACCTCGACGCCATGCTGGCGCAGCAGCGCCGCCGTCACGCCGGCGCCGGCATGCCGCCGGCCCGCAAAACTCCCGTCGTAAATGAAACGGCTTCCGCACGACGGACTACCGTCCGCCAGGATCGCGAAGCGGCAATCGTGCGCGCGTGCCAGCGCGAGCGCGGTCTGCGCACCGTCGACGAATTGCGCCGTCACGTCGGTACCGTGCACGTCGACGATGCGCGCGGCACCCGCCAGAACGCGTGGCCCCGATTCGCCGTTCGCGATTTCGGCGGGTGGACGCGGCACGCTCATTCCTCCTGCGAGTTCCGGACACACGGGCACCAGACGCCCTTCACGCTGCCACCGTGCGAGCGTTTCGTGCGCGGCGGTCTTCGCCGAGCCGTTGTAACGGACGGGATGACCGAGCACGCACATGCTGACGAGGATCTTCGGCATGGCCGGCGGCCGCGGCGCGTTCTGCAAAGTCGTTCTCCGTGTGGGCGGGGTTGAGCGAATGGAAATACGTTCGAATGCCGGTTGAATGAAGCCGATCAGGCTGAATCGTTTTGCCGCGTGCAACGGCTGCCCGGATTGGTGCGTCGCTTGACGTTATCGCGTAACGCAGTCGGACTGCATCCGCCAAGCGCCGGACGCGATTATCGCGAGATTTCGCGGGATTATTTGATCGAAATCATCCTGAAGCCCGAATTCGATATTTTACGCGCGTCCGGATTAAGGTTTTTCCGGAAATTGCCGACAGTTAGATCGAGACCGTCGTGAAGCGATAAACCGTTTTTCGGCTACTGAGCGTGATTTTCGCGCCGCGCGGGTCCTGCGTCCGGATCCGCTTTTCGGAGCCCTGCATGCGCAACAACCAGCCTGTCACCCAACAAGAATTCGAATTTCCCGACGACGTCACGCTGATGTCGACCACCGATGCCGACAGCATCATCACGTACGCGAACACGACGTTCGCGCACGTGAGCGGCTTCTCGACCGACGAACTCGTCGGCCAGCCGCACAACGTCGTGCGGCACCCGGACATGCCGAAGGAGGCGTTCGCCGACATGTGGGCGACGCTGAAGAACGGTGAACCGTGGACGGCACTCGTGAAGAACCGCCGCAAGAACGGCGACCATTACTGGGTGCGCGCGAACGCGGTGCCCGTGATGCGCAACGGCGCGCCGCATGGCTATATGTCGGTGCGCACCAGGGCGCCGCGCGACGAGATCGCGGCGGCCGACGCGCTGTATCGCGCATTCCGCGAAGGCAAGGCGGGCCAGCGCCGCTTCCACAAGGGCTTGATCGTCCGGACCGGGCTGATGCGCATCGCGTCGCTGCCGCAGACGATGTCGGTGCGCGCCCGCGTTCATGCGGCGCTGTGCGTGCTGGCGCCGGCCGTCGTCGGCGCGGGCTGGGCCTGCGGGCTGACCGGTGGCGGGCTCGCGGCGTTTGCGGCGGCGACGGCCGGCATGTCGGTGGCGGCCGGGCTGTGGCTCGATGCGCAGATCGTGCGTCCGCTGAAGCAACTGCACGACCAGGCGCTGAACGTCGCGACCGGCGAAAGCCGGCGCGGCGTGCGGATGAACCGGGTCGACGAGATCGGCATGACGCTGCGCACGATCAACCAGCTCGGGCTGATGTTCCGCTGGCTCGTCGACGACGTCAGCGAGCAGGTGCACAACGTGCAGCGCGCGAGCAACGAGATCGCGCAAGGCAACAACGACCTGAGCGCGCGCACCGAACAGGCTGCGTCGAGCGTGCAGGAGACGGCCGCATCGATGGCCGAGATGACGGCCACCGTCGACAGCAATGCGGAGACCGCGCTGCAGGCAAACCGCTTTGCGGTGTCCGCGAGCGATGCGGCCGAGCGAGGCGGGCAGGCGGTGAGCGAAGTCGTCACGACGATGCGCGACATCACCGACAGCTCGCGCAAGATTGCCGACATCATCGGCGTGATCGACGGGATCGCGTTCCAGACCAACATTCTCGCGCTGAACGCGGCAGTCGAAGCGGCACGCGCGGGCGAACAGGGGCGCGGTTTCGCGGTGGTTGCCGGCGAGGTGAGGGCGCTCGCGCAGCGCAGCGCGAACGCGGCGAAGGAAATCAAGACGTTGATCGGCGCGAGCGTCGACCGGGTCGAGTCGGGTGCCCGGCGGGTCGACGATGCGGGCAGGACGATGGAGGATATCGTCACGCAGGTGAAGCGCGTGTCGGACCTGATCGCGGAAATCAGTTCGTCGACGGCCGAGCAAAGCACCGGCGTCGCGCAGGTCGATCAGGCGGTCGTGCATCTGGACAACATCACGCAGCAGAACGCGGCGCTGGTCGAGCAGAGCGCGGCGGCGTCGGAAAGCCTCAAGCAGCAGGCGACGCGGCTGGTGGATGCGGTGAACGTGTTTCGTTGAAAGCGGGGTGCGGCGGAGAGGAGCGGCCCGCGCATCACCTCCGCCCGCGGCAAGGATCAAATCAGCGCCGGTTGCAGCGGCGCACGGTGCTCGCGAACCTTGACGATCCGG
This sequence comes from Burkholderia sp. Tr-862, assembly GCF_011753085.1. Taxonomy (NCBI): domain Bacteria; kingdom Pseudomonadati; phylum Pseudomonadota; class Betaproteobacteria; order Burkholderiales; family Burkholderiaceae; genus Burkholderia; species Burkholderia sp. Tr-862. The sequence continues at coordinate 64,809 of NZ_VWWG01000001.1, read as the reverse complement.
TATTCGTTGCGAAGCCCTTCGTCGGTGATGATCTGCGTTTGACGCAGATCGACGATCAGCACGTCGCCCTTTCCGAAGCGCTCGCCGGCATCGACCTTCGCGATGAACTGTTCGTCGTCCAGTGCGGCAAAGAACGCTGACGTGCCGTCGTGCACGCGCCATTTGTTGCCGTCCTTGAACACGACGGATTCGAGCTTCAGCATCTTGAGCGCGATCGTGTCGGTGACCACTTCGCCGGGATCGTCGCTGCTCGCGAACGTAGCGAGTTCGTCGCATTCGATCGAGAGTTCGACGGTGTCGTCGCGCACGATGCCGAAGCGGTCGATGCCGTCGCGTTCGAGCGGCGACAGCACTTTCTGCAGGTTCACGCGAATGGCCCGATTCCGATACAGCCGGACGATGGGTTCATCGACGACGAAGCATTCCTGCTCCGAGATCCAGATCCTGACGTTCGTTCCCTCCGGCTCGGTGCGATGCGGTTTGCGTCCGCGCAGCGTGCGGATGAGGCCGATCAGGCCGCCGCCTCCGACGATCCCCAGTGCGGCGAGGATCGCCAGCGCGTTGCTGAACGCATTGGCGTTCGGCGCCGCGAACAGATCGCGGATCTGGCTCGCGAGCGACTGCACGAAGATCAGTTCGGCGTGGAACGAGCCGGCCTTGAAGCTGCCCCTGACCTCGAGATGTACCTCGGCGTGCTCGCCATTGAGTTCCTTGTTGGCGCACGAGAACAGGTCGGCGATCGCGAGCAGCACCGGCGCGAGGTCGCGCACGTCCATCCGGTGCTCGCCGAGCGCGGGCCCGTCGTAGACGATGTTGAACGGCTGGTGATTGCTCGTGCCGCCGGGCTTTCCCGCCGGACCGGACGTGCTCGCGATCATGCGCGGGCTCCTTGCATGCAAGTTGTGCCACCCGGGCGAGCGGGAGGACGCAGTGCGGGGAGGACGCGGGTCGGGCGGACGGGAGAAGGGTTCATGCGCGGGCAAACCGGAGCGGGGTGGAACGCTCAATCTAGCGGGTGGCAGCGCAACGAGAAATCGGACTTGGACGAAATTGCCGAACGGTATGACGTTCGGCCGACGCGGGATCGACATCGCGCACATGAAGCATGGCGACATCGCACGCGGGAAGGAGGCGACGCGGACACGGCGGAGAGGGCCACCGGCCCGCGTCGTGACCGCCCGGTTCCGGCCGGGCGGTCGGGCCTGTCACGAACGCGACAGGCCACGAACCATCAAACAGCCAGGCAGAGGTACTTGATCACGACGTAGTCGTCGATGCCGTAGTGCGAGCCTTCGCGGCCGAGGCCCGACTGCTTGACGCCGCCGAACGGCGCGACTTCGTTCGAGATCAGGCCCGTGTTCACGCCGACCATCCCGTATTCGAGCGCTTCGGCGACCTTCCACACGCGGCCGATGTCGCGACTGAAGAAGTAAGCGGCCAGGCCGAACTCGGTGTCGTTCGCAAGGCGGATCACCTCGTCGTCGCTGCTGAACTTGAACAGCGGCGCGAGCGGCCCGAACGTCTCTTCCTTTGCGACCTTCATCGCCGGCGTGACGCCCGTCAGCACGGTCGGCTCGAAGAAGCCGTGGCCAAGCGCATGGCGCTTGCCGCCCGTCACGACGGTCGCGCCCTTCGCGAGCGCGTCCTCGATGTGCGCCTCGACCTTCAGCACGGCCGCTTCGTTGATCAGCGGACCCTGCGTGACGCCCGGCTCCGTGCCGCGCCCAACCTTCAACTGGCCGACCGCCGCCGCGAGCTTCTGCGCGAACTGGTCGTACACGGCTTCGTGTACGTAGAAGCGGTTCGTGCACACGCACGTCTGGCCGCTGTTGCGGTACTTCGACGCGATCGCGCCCTGCACGGCCGCATCGAGATCGGCATCGTCGAACACGATGAACGGCGCGTTGCCGCCGAGCTCCAGCGACACCTTCTTGACCGTCGCCGCGCATTGCGCCATCAGCAGGCGGCCGACCGGCGTCGAGCCGGTGAACGACAGCTTGCGCACGATCGGGTTCGACGTCAGCTCGCCGCCGATCGCCTTCGGGTCGCCCGTGACGACGCTGAATACGCCGGCCGGCACGCCCGCGCGCTCGGCCAGCACGGCCATCGCGAGCGCGGAGAACGGCGTCGCTTCGGCCGGCTTCACGACGATCGGGCAGCCTGCCGCGAGCGCCGGGCCGACCTTGCGGGTGATCATCGCCGCCGGGAAGTTCCACGGCGTGATCGCCGCGCACACGCCGATCGCTTCCTTCGTCACGACGATGCGCTTGTCGCTCGCCGGCGTCGGGATCGTGTCGCCGTATACGCGCTTGCCTTCTTCCGCGAACCACTCGAGGAACGATGCCGCGTAGCCGATCTCGCCCTTCGCCTCGGCCAGCGACTTGCCCTGCTCGGTGGTCAGGATCAGCGCGAGATCGTCGGCGTTTTCCATCATCAGGTCGTGCCACTTGCGCAGGATCGCCGCGCGCTCCTTCGCGGTCTTCTTGCGCCACGCCGGCCATGCGGCGTTCGCGGCTTCGATCGCGTGGCGCGTCTCGGCCGTGCCCATCGCCGGCACGGTGCCGAGCAGGCCGCCGGTCGCCGGGTTGCGGACTTCGAACGACTCGCCGTTCGCCGCGCCTTGCCATTCGCCGTTGACGTACGCCTGCTGGCGGAACAGCGACGGGTCTTTCAGTGCCAGGGTTTCCTGAACCGTGCTCATATGAATAGCCTGCTTTGAAAAAGGACGGATGAAACGGCCGCCGCCGTCGTGAAGACGGCGGCGGCGCAATCAGTTGAAGTCGGCGGGAACTCAGGCCGGCACGCCGACCGTCTCCTTCAGCACTTCCTCGAGGATCACGAGCGCTTCGTCGAACACGGCCTGCGGGATCGTCAGCGGGAACAGGAAGCGCACGACGTTCGAGTACACGCCGCACACGAGCAGCAGCAGCCCGCGCTCGAGCGCACGCGCTTGCACGCGCTTCGTGAAGTCGGCGTCCGGCTCGCCCGAACCCGGCTTCAGGAACTCGACCGCGATCATCGCGCCCGGGCCGCGCACGTCGGCGATCTGCGGCACGTCGGCCTGCAGCGCATTCAGCTTCGCCTTCAGCACGTCGCCGAGTTGCGTCGCACGCTCGCACAGCTGCTCTTCGTCGATGATCTCGAGCACCGCGTGCGCCGATGCGACCGCCAGCGGGTTGCCCGCGTAGGTGCCGCCGAGGCCGCCGGGAGCCGCCGCATCCATCACGTCGGCGCGGCCGACAACGCCCGACAGCGGCATGCCGCCCGCAAGGCTCTTCGCCATCGTGATCAGGTCGGCCAGCACGTCGTAGTGCTGCATCGCGAACAGCTTGCCGGTGCGTGCGAAGCCCGTTTGCACTTCGTCGGCGATCAGCAGGATGCCGTGTTCGTTACAGATCTTGCGCAGCGCGCGCACGAATTCGGCCGGCGCCGCGTAGAAACCGCCTTCGCCCTGGACCGGTTCGAAGATGATCGCGGCGACGCGCTTCGGATCGATGTCGGCCTTGAACAGCATCTCGATCGCCTTGATCGAGTCGGCCGTCGTCACGCCGTGCAGCGCGTTCGGGTACGGGGCGTGGAACACGTCGCCCGGGAACGGGCCGAAGTTCAGCTTGTACGGGGCGACCTTGCCGGTCAGCGCCATGCCCATCATCGTGCGGCCGTGGAAGCCGCCCGAGAACGCGATGACACCCGGACGGCCGGTCGCGGCGCGTGCAATCTTGATCGCGTTTTCGACGGCTTCGGCGCCGGTCGTGAAGAACGCGGTCTTTTTCGGGAAGTCGCCCGGCGCGCGTGCGTTGATCTTCTCGGCCAGCTCGACGTACGACGCGTACGGGACGATCTGGTAAGCGGTGTGCGTAAAGTTGTTCAGCTGGTCCGCGATCGCCTTGACGATCTTCGGGTGGCGATGGCCCGTGTTCAGCACCGCGATGCCGGCGGCGAAATCGATGAAGCGGCGGCCTTCGACATCCCACAGCTCCGCATTCTCGGCGCGGGCTGCGTAGAAATCACACATCACGCCGACGCCGCGCGGGGTGGCGGCGTTCTTGCGGGCCTGCAGGTCGGCATTCTTCACGGTCATCTCCTTGATGTCTGTCTGGTGGGATAAAAATCGGCCGCGTTGGCAGCCCATGGAGGCGACTATAATCACATTTGGCTCTGACAATCAGAGCCATTTCAATAAATAATCAGGAGCCAATCATGCGCGCAAGCGTGTTGTCGGACTGGCTGGCGCAGCGCCTCGTGCGTAGCGGCGAACAGCCGATCTACCGACAGCTGCATCGGCTGCTGCAGCAGGCGATCCTGTCGCGCGAACTGCCGGCCGGCACGCGCGTGCCGTCGTCGCGGCTGCTCGCGGCCGAACTCGGGATCGCCCGCAACACGGTCACGCAGGTTTACGAACAGCTTGCGCTCGAAGGCTATGTGAACTCGGCCACCGGGCGCGGCACCTTCGTCGCCGACAGCGCGCCGGACGAGATCGTCGGCGCGCCACCCGATCCGGCCGCCGGCCCGGCGGTGGTGCCATCGTCCGCGCGGCGGCTGTCCGTGCGCGGCACGCGGCTCGTCGAAGGCGCGGGCGTGTCGAAGCGCCAGGGCGGCGCGTTCATGCCAGGCGTGCCCGATGTGTCGCGCTTTCCGGCGCGCGTGTGGACGCGGCTGCACAACAAGTACTGGCGGCGGCTGCGCCCGGACCTGCTGACCTACGCGCCGGGCGGCGGGCTCGCGCTGTTGCGCGAGGCGCTGGCCGACTACCTGCGCACGTCGCGCTCGGTGCGCTGCACGCCCGAGCAGATCGTGATCACGACCGGCATCCACCAGTCGATCGACCTCGCGGTGCGGCTCCTGACCGATCCGGGCGACGCCATCTGGACCGAGGATCCGTGCTACTGGGGCGTGCGCAGCGTGCTGAACGTGTCGGGGCTGACCACGCGGCCGATTCCGGTCGACGACGAGGGGATCGCGCCATCGGCCACCGATCTTGCCGAGCCGCCGAAGCTGATGCTCGTCACGCCGTCGCACCAGTATCCGCTCGGGATGGTGATGAGCCTCGCGCGGCGGCGGATGCTGCTCGAATACGCGCGCCAGCACGGCTGCTGGATCATCGAGGACGACTACGACAGCGAATTCCGCTACGGCAGCCGGCCGCTCGCGTCGCTGCAGGGGCTCGATACGGCCGGGCAGGTGATCTACGTCGGCAGTTTCGGCAAGACGCTGTTCCCGGGGCTGCGAGTCGGCTATCTGGTCGCGCCGGAGCCGCTCGCGGAAAGCTTCGCGACCGCGAGCGCCGAGTTGTACCGCGAGGGTCAGCTGCTGCAGCAGGCCGTGCTCGCCGAGTTCATCGCGGAAGGGCACTTCGTGTCGCATATCCGCAAGATGCGCACGCTGTACGGGCAGCGCCGCGAGGTGCTGCTCGATGCGGTCGCGCGCCGCTACGGCGATACGCTGCACGCACTCGGCAGCGACGCCGGGCTGCATCTCGTTACGCGGCTGCCGGACGGGGTCGACGATCGCGCGGTCGCGCAGGCCGCGCTCGAACGCAATATCGTCGTGCGGCCGCTGTCCGGCTATTACGCGGAGCGCGAACGCGCGGCGTCGGGGTTGCTGCTCGGCTATGCATGCGTGCCGGAGGACGAGATCGCGACGGCGTTCGAGACGCTCGCGGAGGCGATCGACGAGCGGGCGTTCGGCAGGGGCGTCGTGCTGGCTTGACGGGGGCGGTGCGACGGCACGGTCGCGGCTTGGTGCGGGTTGTCGAGGCGAGGCCGGCGCATGCGCTTGGCGGCGCGCCTGCGCTCGCTCAAAGCCGGATCAGCGCCGCGCCCGCGACCACCAGCGCGCATGCGGCGAGCCGCTGCGCGCCGGGCCGCTCGCGCATCACGAACCAGCCGATCGCGACCGCGAAGATCGAGCTCGTCTCGCGCAGCGCCGACACGGTCGCGACCGGCAGGTGGCGGTACGCGAGGATCACGATTCCGTACGCGGCGAGCGAGATCGTGCCGGCGATCGCGCCCTGCGTGAGCGCGGTGCGCGAACCGAGCACCGCGCGCGGGCCGCCGCGCACCGCGCAGACCAGCACGAGCTGCGGCACGCTCCACAGCAGGTACACCCACGCGATGTAGCCGAGCGCGCTGCCGGACACGCGCGAGCCGATCCCGTCGCAAATCGAATACGCGGCGATGAACACGCCGGTGAGCAGCGCATACGGCACGCCTTCCCCGGAGAACCTGAAGCCGCGCCGCAGCGCGAGCGACATGATGCCGAACGACACCAGCGCGATACCTGCGAAGCCGAACGGCGTCGGCTGCTCGTGCAGCGCCGCCAGCGCGAGCACCGACACGAGCAGCGGCGAGATCCCGCGCGCGATCGGATAGATCTGGCCGAACTCGCCGTTGCGGTACGCACGCGCGAGCGTGAAACAGTATGCGACCTCGAGCGCGGCCGACGCGGCGATGTACGGCCACGCGGCGGGCGCCGGCGCGGGCAGCAGCGCGGCGCCCGCCGCGCCGAATGCGAGATACGGCAGCGACATCGTGCCGAGCTGCACGAGCCGGTCCTCGCTGACATGGAGGAAGGCATTCCAGATGGCGTGCAGCAGCGCGGAGCACAGCACGAGGCCGATGAAGAGGTGATCCATGAACGAAGAGAGGGGCGGGAGCGGCGGGCGCCGTCAATTATGTGGGTATCGGGCGCGCTCGCGCGGAATTGTCGATAATGGAACGTTGTTATTCACCGGATGCCGACGATGACCGAAGCCACCCTTACCCCGCCCGCCGTTCCGCGCCTCACGAGCCTGTCGCACGGGGGCGGCTGCGGCTGCAAGATCGCGCCGGGCGTGCTGTCCGAGCTGCTGAAGCGGGCGACGCCGCCGGCGCTGTTTCCGGATCTGCTGGTCGGCACCGAGACCTCCGACGACGCGGCCGTCTACCGGCTGAACGACGAGCAGGCGATCGTCGCGACGACCGACTTCTTCATGCCGATTGTCGACGATCCGTTCGACTTCGGCCGCATCGCGGCGACCAACGCGCTGTCGGACGTCTACGCGATGGGCGGCAAGCCGATTCTCGCGCTCGCGCTGGTCGGGATGCCGATCAACGTGCTGCCGCACGAGACGATCGCGGCGATCCTGCGCGGCGGTGAATCGGTGTGCGCAGAGGCCGGCATTCCGGTCGCGGGTGGCCATTCGATCGATTCGGTCGAGCCGATCTACGGACTCGCGGCGATCGGCGTCGTGCATCCGTCGCGCGTGAAGCGCAACGCGGCCGCGCGCGCGGGTGATGTGCTCGTGCTCGGCAAGCCGCTCGGCGTCGGCGTACTGTCGGCCGCGCTGAAGAAGAACCAGCTCGATGCCGCGGGCTACGCGCAGATGGTCGCGACGACCACCAAGCTGAACCGGCCGGGCGCCGAGCTCGCCGCGCTGCCGGGCGTGCATGCGCTGACCGACGTCACGGGCTTCGGGCTGCTCGGCCACACGCTCGAGCTCGCCCGCGGCGCGAACCTCACCGCCCGCGTGCATTACGCGTCGCTGCCGTGGCTCGCGGGCGTCGAGGCGTTCGTCGCCGACGGCGTGTTCACTGGTGCGTCAGGGCGCAACTGGGCCGCGTACGGCACCGACGTCCAGCTCGCCGACGGGCTGCCGCCCGTCGCGCAGGCGCTGCTGACCGATCCGCAGACGTCGGGCGGGCTGCTGGTGGCGTGTGCGCCGGAAGCGGTCGACGACGTGCTCGCCTGCTTCCGCGCCGACGGTTTCGACCGCGCTGCCGTGATCGGCGAGATGATGGACGGGCCTTCGCGCGTCGACGTCGCCTGACGCCGCATTCACACCCCGGATCGTTTTTGACGTCGTTAGAATCGATGCCTTCCGTCGAAGGCATCGAGGACCGGTGAACGACTTCCTGTTCGGGCTGGCGATCGCGCTGTCGGTCGGGCCCGTTGCGCTGATGATCGCGAACTACGGCATGCGTGCCGGTACGGCTACCGGCGTGCGCGCGGCGGTGGGGGTTGCCGCTGCCGACGGCTGCTATGCGGTCCTTGCGTTCACGCTCGGCGCGCTGCTCGCGAGCACGCTCGCGTCGCAGCTGTGGCTGTTTCGCACCGTCGGCGCACTCGTGCTGCTCGCGATGGGCGCGCGCATGCTATGGCACGCGCTGCGGGACCGGCGCCGCACGCTCGACGGCGATGCACCGACACCGGGCATTCGCCCGTTCATGTCGATGTTTCTCGTCACGCTCGCGAATCCGCTGACCATCCTGCTGTTCTACGGCTATGCAACGGCCGCCGCCGGTGCGCATCGGCACTGGCTGACCAGTGCCGCGTGCGTGTTTGCGGGCAGCCTCGCGGGGCAGCTCGTGTTCGCGTTCGGCGGCAGCGCGATCGGGCGTTTCGTGAAGTCGCCGGCGTGGCTTGCGGCAAGCCATGTGGTCGCCGCGCTGGTCGTGCTCGCTTATGGTGTCGCGGGGCTCGTGCGCGTGTAACGGCGAGAGGCGGCCGACGTCGCACATGGCGGCCAATCCGATAGCATTCCTGATATTTTGTGTGCGGCGGCGACCGTACGGTTTCCATCACGCAACACGCATCGCTTCGCACGAAACACCGCCCGCCGTTTCGTAGTCGGGTTCCGCATCACGCAGGCGCGTTCTATACTCCCTCGCGCAGTCTCCGACAGCCGTTCTCACCCAACATCCCGAAACAAGGAACGCCGATGCTGACTCGCTCCATCCTTTCCGCCGCCGCCTTCTCGCTCGCGGCCTGTGCGACCGCGCCGTCGATCGCGCAGGACAACCAGGGCAACAGCGCGGGCAACGCTGCATTCGCCGAGACCGGTGCACAGGGCCGCCCGGTCAAGGTCATGATCATCACGATGTTCGGGCCGGAGGGCCAGGCGTGGCTCGATCGTATCGGCCCGTGGCGCGACATCGCCGTGCCGGGCCTGTCGCCTGACTACCCGAACGTCCACTGCAACAAGCAGGACGTGTGCGTGGTCACGACCGGCATGGGCTATGCGAACGCGTCGGCGACGATCATGGCGCTCACGTTCTCGCAGCGCTTCGACCTGCGCCGCACGTATTTCCTGATCTCGGGCATCGCGGGCGTCGACCCCGCGCAAGGCACGGTCGGTTCCGCCGCATGGTCGAAATACCTGGTGGATTTCAGCCTGCAGTGGGAGCTCGATGCGCGCGAGATTCCGGCCGGCTGGAATACGGGGTTTCTCGGCATCAACACGAAGAGTCCGAACGACAAGCCGCCGCTCGACTACCGCACCGAAGTGTTCCAGCTCAACCCGCAGCTGACCGATGCCGCGTATGCGCTGTCGCGCAACGTCGTGCTCGCCGACAGCGCGCAGGCCCAGGCCGCGCGCGCGAAGTTCACGTATGCGCCGGCGAACCGGCCGCCGACGGTGATCCAGTGCGATACGTCATCGGGCAACACGTGGTTCTCGGGCACGCTGATCGGCGAGCGCGCGCGCCAGTGGACGAAGATCCTGACCGACGGCAAGGGCACCTACTGCATGACCGCGCAGGAAGACAACGCGACGTATGAAGCGCTCAAGCGCGCGGCGAGCGTGAAGCGGGTCGACCTGTCGCGCGTCGCGGTGCTGCGCACGGGGTCCGACTTCGACCGGCCGTATGCGGGGCAGACGAGCGCGGACAACCTGCTGAACTACGCGGACCAGGGCGGCTTCGGCCCGGCGACCGAGAACCTGTACCGTGCGGGCAATCCGCTCGTCCAGGATATCGTCACGCACTGGGGCGAGTGGCGTGACGGCGTGCCGCGCCGTTGACGGCGGTACGACGGCATCAGTGAGACGTCGACGTGGCGGTCAGTGCGACGACTGCGGCGCCGAACGGAACGGCGTCCAGACCGGCGTGGTGTCGTCCCAATGATCGAGCGGCGAAGGAAGTTGATCGTTCATCACAGGCTCCTGCAACTAACTAACTGACTGACTCATCGCGTGTTCGACAGCGATGTCACGACGCCGCGCACCGGACCATCCGCTGCGCGGCGTTGCACGTTTACCGGCCCCCACCTGCGAGCTGGTTGCTTTCCGGCATCGAGCGATACGGGCCTTGCGCGAGTTCGAGCCCTTGCGGATACGAATTCGCCTTGCGCAGCCAGGCCAGCGTGCCGTCGCGGCGTGCCTGCGCGACTTCCGCGCTGACTTCGGCGCGGGTGCGCGGACCGTTGTTGTGTTGCGTGTACCACGACGCGTTGCCGTAGTCGCCGGCTTGCGGGGTGTTCGTATCGGCGAAGGCCGGTGCGGACACGGCGAGTGCGAGGGCGACGGCGGAGAGAAGGTGACGGCGGTTCATGACGTAACTCCTGTGTTGGTCGGAGTTGGCGCGTGAGCGCTGGCTCCGGTCCCGTCAAACGGGGCTGTTCGATGCGCAACGAGGTGCGCGACAGGGTTTACTCTAGGTGTCTGTTCCGTCGCGATAAATGCGGCTGACGCGAATTGAATAGTCGCGATCGAGGAACAATCGCGATCCATTACGTCGGCAGGGCTATTCGAAACTTGCGCACAGCCGCCTGCGGCGGGCCTGGCGGCGATGCGGCGATGCGGCGCGGCGCGCGACGCCGCGCACGGACGATTGCCGCGCGTGGCGCAAAGGTGTGGTGCGGATTCAGGAAAGACGTCGTGCGCGGCGCGAGAGGTGGCACGCCGGTGACGCCGGCGCGGCACGAAGGCGGCACAGCGCGCGGGCCGGACAGCCCGCGCGCCGCGGTTCAGATGTTTACGCGACCCACTCGTTGATGACCGGCGTGTCGAGCACCGGCGCGCGCTCGGCTTCCTCGAACGTGCGCTTGCTGCACGTCGCGTCGAGGCTGCCCTTGCCGCTCAGCAGCGGGCAGCGGTCGAACACTTCGGCGACCCAGTCGACGAACACACGCACCTTCGGCGACAGGTGCCGGCTGTGCGGATACACGACCGAGATCGGCATCGGCAGCGGCTTCAGGCCGGGCAGCACTTCCTTGAGCCGGCCGTCGCGCAGGTGCGGCAGCACCATGAACAGCGGCGGCTGGATCAGCCCGAAGCCTTCGAGCCCGCACGTCACGTACGCGTCGGCGTCGTTGACCGACACGATCGCGTTCATCTTGACCTCGACTTCCTTGCCGTCGGTCAGGAACGTCCAGTCGATCGTACGGCCCGTGCGGCTCGAGAAGTAATTGACGGCCTTGTGATCGCTCAGGTCCTCGATCGTCTGCGGTTCGCCGTACTTCTCCAGATACGCGGGTGCCGCGACCGAAACGCATTCGAACAGGCCGACGCGACGCGCGACGAGCGACGAGTCCTGCAGCGCACCGACGCGGATCACGCAGTCGACGCCTTCCTGCAGCAGGTCGACTGGCCGGTCGGACAGGCCGAGCTGCAGATCGATGTCCGGATAGCGCGTATGGAATTCGCACAGTGACGGGATCACGAGCAGCCGCCCGATCGAGCCCGGCATGTCGATACGCAACTTTCCGTGCGGCTTGCGGTTGTTCGCCTGGAAGCTTGCTTCGGTTTCCTCGACATCGGCGAGGATCCGCACGCACCGTTCGTAGTACGCGGCGCCGTCCGGCGTGAGCGACAGCCGGCGCGTGGTCCGGTGCATCAGGCGCACGCCGAGGAATGCTTCGAGATTCTGGATGATCGTCGTGACGGACGCCCGCGGCAGGCTGAGCGTTTCTGCTGCCTTGGTGAAGCTGCTTGTATCGACGACGCGAGTAAACACCTGCATGGCCTGAAGCCGGTCCATCACAACCTCCGCAATCTAATGAGCCACCGGAACAACAAGGCTGCGCTACCTCGTGGGTAAACGCAGCCTGGGATTGTTCGGGGGTGTTGAATTGTGTTGCCGGATTATAGGCATTTATCCCAATGTCTGCCGGACCCAGAATTCGTTCCATCTCGAAATGGATCCTGCATCGTCATGGACGCTTCTGAATTCAGCAAATTCCTGAAAGCCGCATTGCCCGCCGAAGCCAGAGCCGGCGCGGCACTGACGGTCGCGGAGGTGGAAATCCCCGGCTACGCGCAGGACATCGTGCTGCGCCTCTATCGGCGCGCGGACAAGACCGGACTGCCGGTAGTGCTTTACTTCCACGGCGGCGGTTTCGTGCGCGGCTCGCTCGACGACGCCGACTTCGCCGCGCGCTTTTTAGCAGAACGCTTACCAGCTCTCGTAGTGTCGGTCGATTATTCGCTCGCGCCGGCCTTTCCCTTTCCGGCCGCGCCGGAGGATGCGTATCGCGCCGCCGTGTGGGCCGCGACGCGCGCCCGCGCGTTCGGCGGCAATCCGAAGAAGATCGGCGTCGCGGGCCACGACGCGGGCGGCCAGCTCGCGAACTGTCTCGCGTTCATCGCGCGCGATCGCGGCGAAGTGTCGATCGCCGCGCAGGCGCTGTTCGGGCCGATGCTCGACCCGAGCATGACGCGCATCGGCGACGCCGAACGCCTGTCATCCGACATCACCGCGCGCGAATGCGCGGCCTGTTATCGCGCCTATCTGCCGCAGGCGGCGCAGCGCATGCACCCGTATGCGGCGCCGCTCGAATCGGTGCGCCTCGCGGGCCTGCCGCCGACGCTCGTCGTCACCGCGCAGAACGACGTGCTGCACGTCGAAGCGGAGAAATATGCGGGCTGCCTGATTTCATCGGGCGTGCTCACGCAGGTGATCCGCTACCCGGACGTCACGCACGCGGCGCTCGCGACGCACGAAGCCGCGCTCGAGGAAGCCGTGCGCTTCTTCCAGTGCCGCTTCCAGGCGCGCCAGCCGAACCGTTCCGAATAACCAGACCAATCCACGCTTACTGGAGATCCACATGGCCATCCTACGCACCTCCCGTTCCCGAATCGCCACCGCGGCGATCGTGACGCTCGCCGTCGTCGGCCTCGGCACGTTCGGCGCGATGCGCGTGAGCGCGAACGCGCCCGAAAAGGCGGCGGCGCCGCTGCCCGAAGTCGACGTCGCGACCGTCGTGCCGCAGACCGTCACCGACTGGCAAAGCTATTCGGGCCGCCTCGAGGCGGTCGAGAAAGTCGACGTGCGCCCGCAGGTGGCGGGCACGATCGTCGCGGTGAACTTCAAGGACGGCGCGCTCGTGAAGAAAGGCGACGTGCTGTTCGTGATCGATCCGCGTCCGTACCAGGCGGAAGTCGACCGTGCCGCGGCACAGCTCGCCGGCGCGCAGGCACGCAACGGCTACGCGCAGAGCGACTGGCAGCGCGCGCAGCGCCTGATCGGCGACAACGCGATCGCCAAGCGCGACTACGACGAGAAGCAGAACGCCGCGCGCGAAGCGAGCGCGAACCTGAAGGCGGCCGAAGCCGCGCTGGAAACGGCGCGCATCAACCTCGGCTATACGCGGATCACGGCGCCGGTCTCGGGCCGCGTGTCGCGCGCGGAAATCACGCTCGGCAACGTCGTGTCGGCCGGTGCGTCGGCCGCCCCGCTGACGACGCTGGTGTCGGTGTCGCCGATCTACGCATCGTTCGACGCGGACGAGCAGACCTACCTGCAATACATCAACGGCGCGCGCAACGGCCGCAAGGTGCCGGTCGAGCTCGGTCTCGCGAACGAAACCGGCTACTCGCGCAGCGGCGAGATCGATTCGGTCGACAACCGGCTCGACACGTCGTCCGGGACGATCCGCGTGCGCGCACGCTTCGACAATGCCGACGGTGCGCTCGTCCCCGGCCTCTACGCGCGCGTGAAGGTGGGCGGCAGCGCGCCGCACCAGGCACTGCTCGTGGACGACGCGGCGATCAACACGGACCAGGACAAGAAGTTCGTGTTCGTCGTCGACCAGCAGGGCCGCGTGTCGTATCGCGAAGTGCAGCAGGGGATGCAGCACGGCAACCGGCGCGTCATCGTGAGCGGACTTTCCGCCGGCGACCGCGTGGTCGTGAACGGCACGCAGCGTGTCCGACCCGGCGAGCAGGTGAAGCCGCACATGGTCCCGATGACGGGCGGCGATGCGCCGTCCGCGCCGCTCGCGAGCACCGCGAAGCCGGCCGCACCGGCGAAGGCGGATTCGTAAGCGGCCCGCCGCTTCGCTTCCGCGTTCAACCAGACAGAGCAACCCATGAACATTTCCAAATTCTTTATCGACCGGCCGATCTTTGCAGGAGTCCTATCGGTGATCATCCTGCTCGGCGGGGTGATCGCGATGTTCCTGCTGCCGATTTCGGAGTATCCGGAAGTCGTGCCGCCTTCCGTGATCGTGAAGGCGCAATACCCGGGCGCGAACCCGAAAGTGATCGCCGAGACGGTCGCGTCGCCGCTGGAAGAGCAGATCAACGGCGTCGAGGACATGCTCTACATGCAGTCGCAGGCGAACAGCGACGGCAACATGACGATCACCGTCACGTTCAAGCTCGGCACCGATCCGGACAAGGCCACGCAGCTCGTGCAGAACCGCGTGAACCAGGCGCTGCCGCGTCTGCCGGAAGACGTGCAGCGGCTCGGCATCACCACGGTGAAGAGCTCGCCGACGCTGACGATGGTGGTCCACCTGATCTCGCCGGACAACCGCTACGACATGACCTACCTGCGCAACTACGCGCTGATCAACGTGAAGGATCGCCTGTCGCGGATCCAGGGCGTCGGCCAGGTGCAGCTGTGGGGTTCGGGCGACTACGCGATGCGCGTGTGGCTCGATCCGCAGAAGGTCGCGCAGCGCGGACTGTCCGCGGAGGACGTCGTGCAGTCGATCCGCGAGCAGAACGTGCAGGTCGCGGCCGGCGTGATCGGCGCGTCGCCGTCGTTGCCGGGAACGCCGCTGCAGCTGTCGGTGAACGCGCGCGGCCGTCTGCAGACGGAAGACGAGTTCGGCGACATCGTCGTGAAGACGACGCCGGACGGCGGCGTCACGCACCTGCGGGACATCGCGCGAATCGAGCTCGACGCGTCCGAGTACGGGCTGCGCTCGCTGCTCGACAACAAGCCGGCCGTCGCGATGGCGATCAACCAGTCGCCGGGCGCGAACTCGCTGCAGATTTCCGACGAAGTGCGCAAGACGATGGCCGAGCTGAAGCAGGACATGCCGGCCGGCATTGACTACAAGATCGTCTATGACCCGACGCAGTTCGTGCGCTCGTCGATCAAGGCCGTCGTGCATACGCTGCTCGAAGCGATCGCGCTGGTCGTGATCGTCGTGATCGTGTTCCTGCAGACCTGGCGCGCGTCGCTGATTCCGCTGATCGCGGTGCCGGTGTCGATCATCGGCACGTTCTCGCTGCTGCTCGGCTTCGGCTATTCGATCAACGCGTTGTCGTTGTTCGGGATGGTGCTCGCGATCGGTATCGTGGTCGACGATGCGATCGTGGTGGTTGAGAACGTCGAGCGCAACATCGAAAGCGGAATGAACGCGCGGCAGGCGACCTACAAGGCGATGCAGGAAGTGAGCGGGCCGATCATCGCGATCGCGCTGACGCTTGTCGCCGTGTTCGTGCCGCTCGCGTTCATGTCGGGCCTGACCGGCCAGTTCTACAAGCAGTTCGCAATGACGATCGCGATCTCGACGGTGATCTCGGCGTTCAACTCGCTGACGCTGTCGCCGGCGCTGTCCGCGATCCTGCTGAAGGGGCATGGCGACAAGGAGGACTGGCTCACGCGCGTGATGAACCGCGTGCTCGGCGGTTTCTTCAAGCGCTTCAACAAGGTGTTCCATCGCGGCGCGGAGAACTACGGCCGCGGCGTGCGCGGCGTGCTGTCGCGCAAGACGCTGATGCTCGGCGTGTACCTCGTGCTGGTGGGTGCGACCGTGCTGGTGTCGAAGATCGTGCCGGGCGGTTTCGTGCCCGCGCAGGACAAGGAATACCTGATTGCGTTCGCGCAGCTGCCGAACGGCGCGTCGCTCGACCGCACCGAGAAGGTGATCCGCGACATGGGCTCGATCGCGCTGAAGCAGCCGGGCGTCGAGAGCGCGGTCGCGTTCCCGGGGCTGTCGGTGAACGGCTTCACGAACAGCTCGAGCGCGGGCATCGTGTTCGTCACGCTGAAGCCGTTTGCGGAACGGCACGGCAAGGCGTTGTCGGCCGGCGCGATCGCGGGTGCGCTGAACCAGCAATACAGCGCGATGAAAGACTCGTTCGTCGCGGTGTTCCCGCCGCCGCCGGTGCTCGGCCTCGGTACGCTCGGCGGGTTCAAGATGCAGATCGAGGATCGTGGGGCAGTTGGCTACGCGAAGCTGTCGGACGCGACCAACGACTTCATCAAGCGCGCGCAGCAGGCGCCGGAACTGGGCCCGTTGTTTACGAGCTACCAGATCAACGTGCCGCAGCTCAACGTCGATCTCGATCGCGTGAAGGCGAAGCAGCTCGGCGTGCCGGTCACCGACGTGTTCAACACGATGCAGGTGTATCTCGGCTCGCTGTATGTGAACGACTTCAACCGCTTCGGGCGCGTGTACCAGGTGCGCGTGCAGGCCGACGCGCCGTTCCGTCAGCGCGCGGACGACATCCTGCAGCTGAAGACGCGCAACGACAAGGGTGAGATGGTGCCGCTGTCGTCGCTCGTCACGGTGACGCCGACGTTCGGCCCGGAAATGGTCGTGCGCTACAACGGCTACACGGCGGCCGACATCAACGGTGGCCCGGCGCCGGGCTTCTCGTCGGGTCAGGCTCAGGCCGCGGTCGAGCGCATCGCGCATGAAACGCTGCCGCGCGGCGTGCGGTTCGAGTGGACCGACCTCACGTACCAGCAGATTCTTGCGGGCGATTCGGCGATGTGGGTGTTCCCGATCAGCGTGCTGCTCGTGTTCCTGGTGCTCGCCGCGCTGTATGAAAGCCTGACGCTGCCGCTCGCGGTGATCCTGATCGTGCCGATGAGCATTCTGTCGGCGCTCACAGGCGTGTGGCTCACGCAGGGCGACAACAACATCTTCACGCAGATCGGCTTGATGGTGCTGGTGGGGCTGTCGGCGAAGAACGCGATCCTGATCGTCGAATTCGCACGCGAACTGGAGCATGACGGCAGGACGCCGCTCGAGGCCGCGATCGAGGCGAGCCGGCTGCGGCTGCGCCCGATCCTGATGACGTCGATCGCATTCATCATGGGCGTCGTGCCGCTCGTCACGTCGACGGGTGCCGGCTCGGAGATGCGGCATGCGATGGGTATCGCGGTGTTCTTCGGGATGCTCGGCGTCACGCTGTTCGGGCTGATGCTGACGCCGGTGTTCTACGTGGTGCTGCGCACGCTCGCGGGCGGCAAGATCCACGTCGCCGGCAAGGACTCGGCCGGCTATGGCGTGTCGCCGTCGGGCGCGTCGGCTTCGGATGCTTGAGGACAACAAGATGGACAACATGTACAACTCGAATGGCCTGATGCGCTTCGCGAAGGTGGCGGCCGCGAGCACCCTGCTCGCGACGCTGCTCGCCGCATGCGCGGTAGGCCCGGACTACAAGCGCCCGGACGTGTCGACGCCCGCGGCGTTCAAGGAAGCGCCGACGCTCGCGGCCGGCGAACAGGCCGGCACGTGGAAGACCGCCGAACCGGCGGACGGCGAGCATCGCGGCGAATGGTGGAAGGTGTTCGGCGATCCGGTGCTCGACTCGCTCGAGTCGCAGGCGCTCGCCGCGAACCAGAACCTGAAGGCCGCGGCGGCGCGCGTCGAGGAAGCGCGTGCGGCGACCCGCACCGCGCGCTCGCAGTGGTTCCCGCAGGTCGGCGCCGGGTTCGGGCCGACGCGCGAGGGGCTGTCGTCGGCGTCGCAGCTCCAGCCGCAGGGCACGGGCCCGACCAACGCGACGCTGTGGCGCGCACAGGGCACGGTGTCCTACGAGGCCGACCTGTTCGGCCGCGTGAGCCGCAACGTCGAGGCGTCGCGCGCCGACCAGGCGCAGAGCGAAGCGCTGTTCCGCTCGGTGCAGCTCGCGCTGCAGGCGGACGTCGCGCAGAACTACTTCGAACTGCGCCAGCTCGACTCGGACCAGGATCTGTACCGCCGCACGGTCGAGCTGCGCGACCAGGCGCTGAAGCTCGTGCAGCGTCGCTTCAACGAGGGCGACATCAGCGAGCTCGACGTGTCGCGCGCGAAGAACGAACTGGCGACCGCGCAGGCCGATGCGGTCGGTGTCGCGCGCCGGCGCGCGGCGTCCGAGCATGCGCTCGCGATCCTGCTCGGCAAGGCGCCCGCGGACTTCGCGTTCAAGGAAACGCCGATCGTGCCGGTCGCGGTGAAGGTCCCGGCGGGACTGCCGTCCGCGCTGCTCGAACGGCGCCCGGACGTGTCGGCGGCCGAGCGCGCGATGGCGGCGGCGAACGCGCGGATCGGCCTGGCGAAGTCGGCGTATTTCCCGAAGCTGGATATCACGGGCGCGTTCGGGTATGAGGCGTCGACGCTCGGCAACCTGTTCTTGTGGTCGAGCCGCACGTTCCTGCTCGGGCCGTTCGCCGGTACCGCGCTGACGCTGCCGCTGTTCGACGGCGGGCGGCGTGCGGCCGGCGTGCAGCAGGCGCGCGCGCAATACGACGAGCAGGTCGCGAACTACCGGCAGCAGGTGCTCGTCGCGTTCCGCGAGGTCGAGGACAACCTCGCCGATCTGCGTCTGCTCGACGACCAGATTCGCGCGCAGGATGCGGCCGTCAACGCGTCGCGCCGTGCGGCGACGCTGTCGCGTACGCAGTATCAGGAAGGCGAAGTCGCCTATCTCGACGTGATCGACAGCGAGCGGTCGGTGCTGCAGTCGCAATTGCAGGCGAACCAGTTGACCGGTGCGCAGGCCGTGTCGACCGTCAACCTGATTCGCGCGCTGGGTGGCGGGTGGGGGAATGCACCGGCGCCGACGGCGGTGGGCGATGCGGCGACGGGTAAGGCAGAGGTGGCTGCGCGCTGAGCTTGAACGGCGAGCGATTCATCGCTCGTCAGCCGCGAATCGAAGAACCCCGGCATGCAGGCCCAGGCCTGCGTGACCGGGGTTTTTTCATGGTGCGCGGGGTTTATATCGCAACTAACGGTCAGGTTCCTCCAGCGCCTGCGGACGGGGCGTGCGGCGGTGTCCCGCCGCACGCCCCGATCAGGCTGCGTGGCCTTCAGCCCGCAACGCCCGCACCAGTTCGGCGGCCGCCTTGCCAAGCCCCGTGTGCTTCGGCCGCCGCAGATACACGGGCAGCAGCAGCCCGTTGCGGATATTCGCGAACACGAGCGGCGCAAGCTCGCCGGCGTCGACGTATCGGCCGATCGTCGATTCGGGCAGGTTGGCCCAGCCGTGGCCGGCCTTGACCAACGCGATCGCGGTCGCCATGTCGGTCACTTTCCACGTGCGATTGCCGATCACCGGCCGCACGTCGGTGAGCGGCCGTTCCGGATCGGCGATCACGATCTGCCGGAACCCCGACAACCGCTCGATCGTCTCGGGATGCGCGGCTTCTGCAATCGCCGGATGTCCCGGTGCCGCGACGGCAATCAGCGTCTCGGTCCACAGCGCGTGGATCTGTTCCTGCGGATGAAGATCGAGCCCGCCGTACGCGACGCACAGATCGACGGCGCCGCGATGCAGTGCGTCGACGATCGCGTCCTGCGGCGCAGTGACGATGCTGATCGCGAGCGCCGGATACTTCGCGGCGACGGCGGTCAGTGCGCGCGCAACGGGTGCGCCGTCGAGCTCCGCCGCGAGCCCGAGCCGCAGCGTGTCCTCGACGCCTTCCGACAGATGCTGCGCATGTGCGCGCAGCGCCTGCAGCCGTTCGGCGATCGACCGCGCATCGGGCAGCAGCGCGGCCATCGCGGCGGTCGGCGTCGGCTCGCGCGTGCCGCGATCGAACAGCACGAGGTCCAGCTCGGCCTCGAGATTCGCGATCGCCATGCTGACGGCCGACGGCGTGCGACCGAGCGCACGCGCGGCTGCCGAGAACGAGCCCTTGTCGATGACGGTCAGCAGCATGTCGATGTGGTCGCTGGTCAGCACGTGCGGCCTCCTGTCAGAAAAATTGAAAGGACCTGACTTTTGCGGGCGAAGTGCCCGCTGTAGTCTCGCCACCTTGTTCGATACGAAGGTGATGGGTGATGCAAGGATGGAAGAGACGCATAGTCTACGTCGTGATGTTCGAGGTGCTCGGCATCCTCGTCGCGTCGTCGGTACTCGGCATGCTGAGCGGCGCGAGCGCGACGACGAGCGGCCTGCTCGGCGTGATGATCTCGACGACGGGCGTCACCGTCAATTTCGTCTACAACTTCGGCTTCGAGGCGTGGGAGCGGCGGCGTGCGGAAACCACGCGCACCGTCGGGCGGCGCGTCGTGCATGCGATCGGATTCCAGGTCGCGCTCGTGACGTTCCTGATTCCGCTGATCGCGTGGTGGCTCGACGTGTCGCTGCTGCAGGCGTTCCTGTACGACGCGGTGCTGATCGTGTTCTTCCCGATCTTCACGTTCGCGTACAACTGGTCGTTCGACAGCGTGTTCGGATTGCCGGATGCGGTGACGCGCAAGGCCGAGCCGGTCGCGTAACGCATGGGAACGCGACGCGATGCGGGGCAGCCTGCATCGTTTCGCGTCGAAAGAGAAGGGGAGTAGCGGGCGGAACGAATGCCGCCCGATCGCGTTAGGCGGCGACGAACTCGTGCACGAAACGGTTGAACACCGCGGGGCTTGCCGCGTTCATCCCGTGCGACGCACCGGCGACGGTCTGCCGTTGCGCATCGCCGATCCACTGCGACAGCGTGTCGACGTTGTTGCGGAACATCTTCGGGCTGCGCTGGCCATCGATCAGCAGCGTGCGGCACGCGATATCCGACGCCGCGTGCTGCGAATACGCAGGCAGCGGATCGCGCAGCTGCTTCGGCAGCGTGCTCGCGTTGTCGATCGCCATCGTGCGAAAGCGCGACGTGCTCTTCTTCCATGCGCCCGGCAGGCTCACCGAGTCGACGAACATCTCGAGGCCGGCTTCCACTTCACCTTGACCGATCAGGTTCACGGCCTTCGCGCGCAGCGCGATCGCGGCGGCCGGCAGCGCGGCTTCGCGCACGCCCGGCTGTTGCAGCGGACCGCCCGGATCGGCGAGCGTGAGCGACTCGACGAGGTGCGGATGCTGGCGCGCGACGTTGAACGCGACGCTGCCGCCACGCGAATGGCCGACGAGATGCACGGGGCCGAGATCGAGTGCGTCGATGAATTCGGCGAGCTCGTCGACGTGGTTCTGCCAGCTGAACTCGTCCTGGATGCCCGCTTCGACGGCCGGCCAGTAGTGGCTCAGGCTCGGTGCGATGCAGCGGTAGTGTGCCGACAGCGAGGCGAGCTGCGGATCCCAGTAGCGGTAGTCGCACAACGATCCGTGCACGAACACCATCGGCGCGGCGCTGCCCCGCTCGACATACGGCAGGCTGATGCCTGACGAAAGCGTCGCAAATTGCAGGTCGGGGTTCGCGAGCACCGAAGGCTCGATTCGCATGTTCATGGCTGAAAGACTCAAAGGTGCGTCAACACGACGCAACTATGCATCACGGCGACCTGCAAGGAAAACGCATAATTTTCATCGTGACGATCAATTTTATTGATGGCTCGGCTGAAAACCCTTGTCGCAGCGTGGGGAGGTGTCGAGGCTTTCAATCATCTGACGATTCGTTTCGCCGCCGAACGCGCGTGCGAAAGCCTGCGCACACGCGCATCCAAGGGGGAGGGGGAAAAGGGGAAAGGCCGCCGAACGCGGCCCCCACATCACCGCACCGCCAGCGCAGGCGCGGTCTGAAGCTCGACGGGCAGATCGTTATCGGCGGCGAACTGCATCGCGAAGTCGAACGCATCGGCACAGACGGTGCGCAATTCGTCCGACACGAACAGGCATTTGGCGCCGCCGTCGACGACCGGCATCGCGAGCCGCGACAGCGCGCACGGATAGCCGGGCCGCCGCTCGCCGACGAACAGCGTGATGACGCCCGCGAGCCGTTCGGGCCAGTCGCTCGGGCGGAAGGTTTTCTGCGCGCGGGTGATGCCGCGGATCAGGTGGCCGTCGATGCGGCCGCGTTCGGTGATGTCGATGCGATCCATGCCGTTATGCGTATCCTCGTTCGCGTCATTCGCCGCCGTCGGCCGCCGCGTCGCCGCGCGCGGGAATCCGCAGGTTGCGCAGCTTGTGATAAAGCGTCTTCTTCGGCATGCCGAGTGCAACGCTTGCGTCCGCGACGTTGCCGTTGTGACGCCGCAGCATGTCCTCGATCAGCATCCGCTCGAAATACGCGAGCTGCTCCGCGAGCGTGCCGCCCGCCGTGGGCGCGCTGCCGGACGACAGCAGGCTGTCGCCGGTCAGGCCGAGCACGAAGCGGTCGGCCACGTTCTGCAGTTCGCGCACGTTGCCGGGCCACGCATGCGTCATCAGTTCGGACACCTGCGCAGCCGTGACGACGGGCGCCGGCTGCCCGAAGCGACGCGCGGCCGCGAGCACGAAATGCTCGAACAGCAGCGGCACGTCCTCGCGCCGTTCGCGCAGCGGCGGCAGCTCGATCTGCGCGACGTTGAGCCGATACAGCAAGTCCGCGCGGAAGCGTCCGTCGGCCGCGAGCTCGGCGAGATCGGCCTTCGACGCGGCGACGACGCGGCAGTCGACCGGAATCAGCTCGTTCGCGCCGAGCCGTTCGACCACGCGCTCTTGCAGCACGCGCAGCATCTTGATCTGCAGCGGAATCGGCATCGTCTCGATCTCGTCGAGGAACAGCGTGCCGCCGTGCGCCCATTCGATCTTGCCGATGCGCTTCTTGATCGCGCCGGTGAATGCGCCGGCCTCATGGCCGAACAGCTCGCTCTCGAAGATCTGTTCGGGCAGGCCACCGCAGTTCAGCGCGACGAAGTGCGCGTCGCGCCGGCTGCCGAAGTCGTGCAGGCTGCGTGCGATCAGTTCCTTGCCGGTGCCTGTCTCGCCGGTGATCAGCACCGACACCGACGTATCGGCGAGGCGCAGGATCTTCTTGCGCACGTCGGCCATCGCGGGCGACTTGCCGAGCACGAACGCCTCGATGCCCTGCCAGTTGTTGAGCGCCGCGCGCAGCCCCTGCACCTCCAGCGTGAGCCGGCGCTTCTCGACCGCGCGCGCGACGCGGCCGGCGATCACGTCCGACGAGAACGGCTTCTCGATGAAGTCGTACGCGCCGTCGTGCATCGCGCCGACGGCCGTCGAAATGTCGGCGTGGCCGCTGATCAGCACGACTGGGATCTGCGCATCGACGGCCATCACGCGTTCGAGCAGCTGCAGCCCGTCGATGCCCGGCATCCGCACGTCCGACACGATCACGATGGGCGCGCCGGGCGCGACGTGCGCGAGCGCGTCGGCGGCCGACGCGAAGGCATCGACCGGAAACCCGGCGAGCGCGACGGCCTGCTCGACGCCGATCCGGACGTTTTCATCGTCCTCGACGACCAGCACGCGAATCTCATCTTCCATGCTCTGTCCTTTGTTGCGGCGTCGCCGCCGCGAATTCGATGGTGAACTGCGCGCCGCCCGCGTCGCGGTTCGTCGCGGCGATCTTCGCGCCGAACGCCTCGACGATGCGCGACGTGATCGCGAGGCCGAGTCCGAGGCCCTGGCCGCGCGGCTTGGTGGTGACGAACGGCTCGAACAGGTGCGGCAGCACGTCGGGCGCGATGCCGGCACCGCTGTCGGCGATGGTGAAGCGCACGCGGCCGGCTTCGTCCTCGTCGTCAGCATCGTCCACTTTGGCGGCTTCGATGACGATCCGCCGCACGGGCGCATCGTGCACCGCATCGAGCGCGTTGCCGAGCAGGTTCACGATCACCTGCTGCAACTGGCTCGATTCGGCGGACACCGTCGTGCCGGGCGCGATGTTCACGTCGAGCTGCACGCCTTCGTCGCGGATCCGCGCATCGTAGATGAACCGCGCATGCGCGACGGCCTCGGTCAGCGACACGGCGACGCGCTCGACGTCGGGCTTGCGCGCGAAGGTCTTCAGCTCGCCGGTGAGCACCGCCATGCTGTCGACCAGCTTGCCGATCCGTTCGAGATTGGCATATGCCGGCGCCGGCTGGCCGCGCTCGAAGAACGTGCGCGCGTTGTCGCACAGCGTGCGGATCGCCACGAGCGGCTGGTTCAGCTCGTGCGTGAGGCCGGCGGCCATCTGCCCGAGCACCGCGAGCTTGCCCGCGTGCACGACTTCCTGCTGCGAATCGCGCAGTCGTTGCTCGGTGCGTTCGCGTTCGACGATCTCGCGCTGCATCCGCTCGTTCGCGGCCGTCAGCGCGGCGGTGCGTTGCGCGACGGTCAGCTCGAGCCGGTCGTTCGCGCGGCGCAGCGCGTCCTGCGCGTTCAGCCGCGCGATGATCGCCCGGCGGCGCTGGATCGCGTAGCCGACCAGCAGCGCGGCGATCAGGAACGCGCCGGTGACGAACACGAACGCGGTCTCCTGCTGGCGCCGCGCGCTCGCGATGTCCAGCAGCACCATCAGCGAATCGCCGGCCTGCGGGGCGGGGCGCGACATCACGAGATAGCGCGTGTTGCGGCCGGCGTGACGCGGATCGGGAAACGTGCCGAACCACGCGGCGGCGCTGCGGTCGCCGATGTGGCGGTACGGCAGCACGTCGACCGTGCGGCCCGCGTATTGCCGCGACGCCTGGATGTCGCGCTGCTGCTGCGCGGTGATCGGGCGCAGCGCGGTGAATTTCCACGCCGGCTCGGTCGAGATCACGACCACGCCGTTGCCGTCGACCACCAGCGCCGCGACGCCCGGCGCGCGCCATGCGGATTCGAGCGTGTCGACGCTGATCTTCACGGCCGCCGCGCCGATCGGCGCGCCGTCGTCGCGCACCGCGCTCGCGAAGTAGACGCCCGGCACGCCGGTATTGGTGCCGATCCCGAAGAAGCGGCCGCTGCCGTGCGCGAGGGCGTCCTTGAAGTACGGCCGGTACGACACGTTCGTACCGACGAAGCTGATCGTCTCGTTCCAGTTGCTGGCGGCGATCACTTCGCCGCGCAGGTCGATCACGTCGACGGCGCCGCTGCCCGCGTCGCGGTTCACGGCTTCGAGGTACGTGTTCACCGTGTGGGCGAGCGCGGGCCGGTCTTGCGGCGCGGCCTTCAGCAGCGCGCGCACGCCGTCCTGGCGGGCGACCAGGCCGGGCAGGATCTCGAAGCGGCCGAGTTCGCTCTTCAGGCTCGACGCATACAGGTCGAGCCGGTGCGCGCCGGTTTCCTCCAGCGCGTCGATCGCGCGTTCCCACGCGAAATCGACGGCCGCGCCCGCCACGCCGACATACAGCACGGCGGCCGACGCCCACCCCCACCACGGGATTCCCTTGAAGCTCTTCTGCACGTTCGCCCTCATCGAAGCCTGCAACCGGTCACTCGCGACCGGCCGTCCGCGACCGGCCCTCCGCAACCGGCCGTCCGCAACCGGCCCTCCGCAATGACGCGCGCCGCGCGCCGGCAGGGCCGGCGGCGGCGCGTGCGAAGCAGCCTGCGCGACGGTGCGCGCGGCCGTGCATTATCCGAAGTGCGCGACCAGGATCAGCGTCACCGTGACGACGATTGCGCCGCCGATGCGCGTCGCGATCTGCGCGAACGGCATCAACTGCATCCGGTTCGCGGCGGTCAGGATCGCGACGTCGCCGGTGCCGCCTTGTCCACTGTGGCAGGCGTTCACGATTGCGGTGTCGATAGGGTACATCTTCAGCAGGCGGCCGACCACGAAACCGGTGCCCATCAGCGTCGCGACGGTCGACACGATCGTGACGACGTTGACGATCGTGAAGGCGGCGGTCAGCTTGTCCCACGGCGTCATCGCGACGCCGATCGCGAACAGCAGCGGATACGTGACGGCGGTCGAGAAGAACTTGTAGACGACGAACGCGCCTTCCTGCAGCGGCGGCGACACCGCGCGCGCGAGCTTCACCAGTACCGCGAGGAACAGCATCGCGACCGGCGCGGGCAGGCCGAACAGCTTGTGCGCCATCAGGCCCACGAGATACAGCGTGATCGCCGTGATGCCGGCGCCGGCGATGTGCGTGACGTCGACATGACCGCGGATCTCTTCGTTTTCCGGCGCCATGTCGCCGCTTTCGCCGACCTGCAGACGACCGTTGCCGGTCAGGTGCGGCAGGCGCTTGCCGAGCATGTCGAGCGCGCCCGACAGGATGATTGCCGTCAGGCTGCCGAGCATCACCGGCGGCAGCACCATCGCGAACATCTCGCCCTGCGGCAGGTGCATCAGTTCCGAATAGCCGATCGACAGCGGAATCGCGCCTTCGCCGACACCGCCCGCCATGATCGGCACGACGATGTACAGCAGCGTGTGGCGCGCGCCGAGGCCGAGCGCGGTGCCGACCGCCGTGCCGACGATCGCGGCCGCGACCGAACCGGCGGCGAGCGGGATGAAGATCTTCACGAAGCCCTGGATCAGCACGCGCCGGTCCATGCTCAGGATGCTGCCGACGATGATCGACGCGATGAACAGGTACAGGAAGTTCGTCGACTTCGTGAACTCGACCGTCAGGTTCAGCACCGGCTTCGGCAGCACGTGATAGTAGGTGAGCGCCGACGGCACGAAGGTCGCGAAGATCGCGGCCGCGCCGATGTTGCGCAAGAGCGGCAGGCGCTTGCCGAGTTCCGCGCACGTGAAGCCGAAGAACGCGAGCACGGCAATCGCCATCGAGATCTCGCCCGGAACCTTGCCGGTGACCGCGAAACCGACGATCAGCGCGAACAGGATCACGTACACCGGCAGCGGGATGATGCCGATGCGGATTTCCATCAGCTTCCACCAGCCTTCCGGCCAGAAGCGTGCGCGCGTGGCGGCGCCGGCTTCGGCAATCGGTTCCGGGTGGGACGGGGTATGGATAGAGGTCTGCAAGACGTGTCTCCTGATTGTTGGAATGCCTGCAATGCTTCGCGGCATCGTGTGCCGTCTATTACGCAACCCCCGTGCCAGAAATCCGGCCTGCCTGAATATTTTTAATGCATTGATTCATAAGGGATTTGTTTCGTCTGCGGAAAGGGTGGCCGCCCCAGGTCGGCCGAGATTTCGGAATTCGTCCGGCGGGGAGGCCGAGATTTCGGCCAGTCGGCCGGCCGGGCGCCAGGCCGACCGCGATCGCGCGCCATATCGCCGCGCGCGATTTTCTTCGCACAATCGCTTCGTAGACCGCCTTCCTGCCGCTCTCTATCATCGGCTGATCCTTTTCCGATGCGACGACTGTCCGGACAACGCCAGCGCGTTCGCCGCGGCGTCGCTCATCCGTCGATACCGTCTTTGGACAGGAGAGTGGTTCCCATGCCGCATGTCGTTTTTTCCGCTCGCTCGTGCGCCGTCCGCGTCGCACGGCTCATCCTGCCGGCCCGCCTGACGGCGGCCGCGCTGTTCGCGGCGTGGCTCGCCGTCGCGCTGCCGGGCGGCGCGCGCGCCGACACCGCGCCGCTGAAGGTCGGCATCTCGACGAGCCCGCAGATCGAAGCGCTGAAGATCGCCGCTAAGGAGGCGAAGGAGCAGGGCCTCGACGTGCGGATCGTCGAGTTCACCGACTGGAATACGCCGAACGCGGCGCTCGCGAACAAGGACATCGACGTCAACTACTTCCAGCACATCCCGTTTCTCGAGAACGCGAAGAAGCAGGGCGGCTACAACTTCGTGTCGATCGCGCCGGGCACGATCATGAAGATCGGCCTCTATTCGAAGAAGGTGAAAAGCTTTGCCGAGCTGAAGGACGGCGCGCGCGTCGCGATCGCGAACGATCCGGTCAACGGCGGGCGCGGGTTGTTGCTGCTGCAGCGCGCGGGCCTCATCACGCTGAAGCCGGGCGCCGACTACCGGGCGACGACGCACGACATCGTGTCCAACCCGAAGCACCTGAAGATCATCGCGCTCGAGGCGTCGCAGCTCGCGCGCTCGCTCGACGACGTCGACCTCGCGCAGGGCTACCCGAGCTTCATCAAGCTCGCCGGCACGACCGATCCGAACAGCGCGCTGCTGTTCGACGGCACCGAGAACAAGAACTTCGCGATCCAGTGGGTCGTGCGGCCCGAGAGCGTGAACGATCCGCGCATCCGCAAGTTCATCGCGATCTACCAGCACTCGCCGGCGGTGCGCCGTGCGCTCGACAACGCGTTCGGCTCGCTTTACGCGATCGCGTGGTGACGGAGGGAACATGACGACGCCGAACCGCAAGAAGATCCTGCTCAACGCGTTCAACATGAACTGCGTCGGGCACATCAACCACGGGCTGTGGACGCATCCGCGCGACCGCTCCGCGCACTACACCGATCTCGACTACTGGGCCGATCTCGCGAGGACGCTCGAGCGCGGCAAGTTCGACGGCATCTTTCTCGCGGACATCGTCGGCGTGTACGACGTGTTCGGCGGCGGCCCGGACGCCGCGCTGCGCGAATCGGTGCAGGTGCCCGTCAACGATCCGCTGCTGCTCGTGCCCGCGATGGCGCAGGTCACGCGGCATCTCGGCTTCGGCGTGACCGCGAACCTGACCTACGAGCCGCCGTACCTGTTCGCGCGCCGGATGTCGACGCTCGACCATCTGACGAAGGGGCGCATCGGCTGGAACATCGTGACCGGCTATCTCGACAGCGCCGCGCGCGGAATGGGCCTCGCGCAGCAGATCGGCCACGACGACCGCTACGAACGCGCGGACGACTACATGGACGTCGTCTACAAGCTGTGGGAACAAAGCTGGGACGACGACGCGGTGATCCGCGACGCGCAGGCGCGCGTGTTCGCGCAGCCGGGCAAGGTGCGGCGCGTCAAGCACGACGGGCCGTTCTATTCGGTCGACGCGATCCACCTGAGCGAGCCGTCGCTGCAGCGCACGCCGGTGCTGTACCAGGCCGGTTCGTCCGCGCGCGGCGTCGAGTTCGCGGGGCGGCACGCGGAGTGCGTGTTCGTGAACGGGCAGAGCAAGGCCGCCGCGCGCGCAGCGGCGCTCGATATTCGCGCGGCCGCCGCCCGGCAGGGCCGCGACCCGGCATCGATCAGGATTTTCGCCGGCGTGAGCGTCGTGACCGCCGAGACCGAACTTCTCGCACGCGAGAAGTTCGACGAATACCGGCGTTACGCGAGCCCGGAAGCCGGCCTCGCGCATTTCGCGAGTTCGACCGGCATCGACTTTGCGAAGTACGGGCTCGACGAGCCGATTTCGTACGTGAAGACCGATTCGATCCAGTCGGCCGTCGACGCGATCTCGCGCAAGAGCACGACCGGCACGTGGACCGTGCGCCGGATGCTCGAACAGATGTCGCTCGGCGGGCGCTACGCGCCGATCGTCGGTTCGCCGTCGCAGGTCGCGGACGAACTGCAGTCGTGGATCGACGAGACGGGCATCGACGGTTTCAACCTGACGCGTACCGTGATGCCCGAGTCGTTCGAGGATTTCGTCGACTGGGTCGTGCCTGAGCTACAGAACCGCGGCATCTACAAGGAAGACTACGATCCCGCGCCGACGCTGCGCGAGAAGCTGTTCGGCGCCGGTGCGCGGCTGCCCGCGTGGCATACGGGCGCGCAGCACCGGCCCGCCGCCGTGCCGGCATCGGAACCCGCGCATCCCGCGCATGCATGAACGTGACGGAGCGAAGCGATGACGCAACTGTTCGATACGCTGGGTTTCCTCGAGACATCGGCCGTGCGGGCCGGGGCAGCGGCACGCGACGCGCATGGCGCGCATCAGGAAGCGGCCAGGCGGGCTGAGGTCGCTGCCGTGTCGCTCGTCCACGTCGGCAAGGTGTTCGCGACGCCGCGCGGCCACGCCGCCGCGCTGCGCGACGTGACGCTCGACGTGCGGCGCGGCGAAGTGTTCGGGATCATCGGCCGCAGCGGCGCCGGCAAGTCGACGCTGCTGCGGCTCGTGAACGGCCTCGAACGTCCGAGTTCGGGCAGCGTGCGCGTGCAGGGCGTCGACGTCGGCACGCTCGACGAGGACGGTCTCGTCGCGTTGCGCCGCCGCACCGGGATGGTGTTCCAGCATTTCAACCTGCTGTCGGCGAAGACGGTGTTCGAGAACGTCGCGCTGCCGCTGAAGATCGCCGGCGTGCCGCAGGCCGAGCGCACGCGCAAGGTCGATGCATTGCTCGATCTCGTCGGGCTCGCCGCGAAGCGCGACGCGTATCCGGCGAGCCTGTCAGGCGGCCAGAAGCAGCGCGTCGGCATCGCGCGGGCGCTGGTGCACGATCCGGAGGTGCTGCTGTGCGACGAGGCGACGTCGGCGCTCGATCCCGAGACGACGCAGTCGATCCTCGCGCTGCTCGCCGACATCAATCGCCGCCTCGGGCTGACGATCGTGCTGATCACGCACGAGATGGAAGTGATCCGCGCGGTGTGCGACACGGTCGCGGTGATCGAGCAGGGCGAGGTCGTCGAAACGGGCCCGGTATGGCGCGTGTTCGGCGATCCGCGCCACGGCGCGACGCGCGCGCTGCTCAGCACGCTCGTGCATGACCTGCCGGCCGAACTGGCCGCGCGCGTGCAGCCGTTGCCCGAGCAGGCTGCGCTGCCGGACGGCGCGCAGGTCGTGCTCGACGTCCGTTATACGGGCGAAAGCGGCGGCGAGCCGGACGTCGGCGCGCTCGCGGCGGCGCTCGGCGGCTCGGTGCGTTTCCTGCATGGCGGGATCGAGCGGATCCAGGGGCATGCGCAGGGGCGCCTCGTGATCGCCGCGTCGCCCGGGCAGTCGCTTGCACACGGCGGCGCGGTCGCCGCGTTGCTGGAGCGCGCGCGCCGCCATGCGAACCATGCAGAGGTGCTCGGCTATGTTTGAACTCTGGTGGCCCGAACTGCTCGACGCGATCCGCGACACGCTGTCGATGGTCGCCGCGTCGGCCGCCGTCGCCGCGCTGATCGGCATCCCGCTCGCGGTGATCCTCGTGACGACCGCGCCCGGCGGCATCTACGAGCGGCGCGGCGTGAACGCCGTGCTCGGCGCGCTCGTCAACGTGTTCCGCTCGACGCCGTTCATCATCCTGCTCGTCGCGCTGCTGCCGTTCACGCGCGTGCTGATCGGCACGACGATCGGCGTCTGGGCGGCGGTCGTGCCCTTGTCGATCGCCGCGATTCCATTCTTCGCGCGAATTGCCGAAGTGAGCCTGCGCGAAGTCGATCGCGGGCTGATCGAGGCCGCGCTCGCGATGGGCGCGAAACGCCGCCACATCGTGTGGCACGTGCTGCTGCCCGAGGCGCTGCCCGGCATGCTCGGCGGCTTCACCATCACCGTCGTCGCGCTGATCGGCTCGACCGCGATGGCGGGCGCCGTCGGCGCGGGCGGGCTCGGCGACCTCGCGATCCGCTACGGTTACCAGCGTTTCGACACCACCGTGATGGCGACCGTGATCGTGATCCTGATCGCACTCGTATCGGCCGTGCAGATCACGGGCGACCGCCTGGTCCGACACGTGACCCGGCGTACCTGAGCGGCGCCACGAGCGCGGCTCATTTCATTTTTCCAGACCCTGAGAGAACGATACCCATGACCTTGCCCATCGGCGCACCGCGCGAATGGAACGGACAATTCGAGGAAGCGCTGTTCCTGGACGTCGCGCGACGCCATCGTCCCGGCTTTCCCGACAAGCTCGCGACGCCGCCGCGCGAGCCGCGCAGCGAAGACGAGCTGGCCGCCGTCGCCGACTACTACACGAAGATGGCGTCGCACGACCTGTTCATCGTGCAGGTCGTCGCGAAGGCGATCGACACGCTGTTCCGCGACAATCCGCATTTCCAGCTGATCCTGTCGCGCCAGCTCGGCGACGACGGCGCGCACGCGGTGATCGGCCGCGAGCGCGTGACCGAACTGACGGGTCGCGATCCGCTGCCGGAAGTCGAGCGGCTCGTCGCCGCGCACTGGGCGCGCATCGGCGATATCGCAGTGCGCGACGTCGCGGGCTTCCTTGCGTTCGAATGGCATTACGAGCTGCACATCCTCGCGAAGCTGTGGATCCAGCGCAAGACCGGCGGCATCGCGGATGGCGCGATGCGCGAGCACGGCGAAAACCGGATTCGCCCGGACGAGGAGTGGCATCGCGTGCAGATCGTCCAGTGGTGGTTCGACACGTTGAAGGCGCTGCCGGCCGCCGAGCGCGATGCGCTGATCGACCGCGTGATCGCGGCCGACGAGGAAACGCAGGCGCGGCTCGACGGGTATCTGCATGACGAGTACGCGCATACCGCGCATGTGTTCGGTGCGGATATCGCCGAATACCGCGCGATCTACGACGACTGGCGGCGCGAGATCCTGTCGCGGCTGACCGGCCGCCGGCTCGGCGCGCTGGTGCCGCTGTCCGGCGAAGTCGTGGCGCACGAACCCCTTGCACGGGAAGCGGTCGCATGAACGATCTCCGCGGCCCGGCGACGTTTGCGCCGGATCCCGATGCACGCGCGATCGACGCCGATGCGCTGGCGCGCGCGATCGACTCGCTACGTGCGACGGCGGCCGCGCGCGACCGCGCGGGCGGTCATGCGGCCGACGAGAAGCGGTGGCTCGCCGACGCCGGCCTGCTGACGCTCGCGGTGCCGCGCGAATTCGGCGGACAGGAAGCCGCTTGGCCGGCGATCTACGACACGATCCGGCAGATTGCGCGCGTCGACAGCGCGCTCGCGCATCTGGTCGGGTTCCAGATCCTGCAGATCGTGAGCGTCGACGTGTGGGGCAGCGCGGCACAGCGGGAGCGCTATCTGCGCGGCACGGTCGAGCATCGCTGGTGGTGGGGCAATGCGGTCAACCCGCTCGACACGCGGCTGGTGGCGATCGCGACGCCGGACGGCGGCTACCGGCTCGACGGCGTGAAGGGCTTCTGCTCGGGTACGCGCGGCTCGCAGCGGATGACCGTGTCCGCGCACGATCCGGAAACGGGCCGCACCGTGTTCGGCGTGGTGCCGACCGATCGCGACGGGATCACGGTCAACGAGGACTGGGATCCGATCGGCCAGCGTCAGACCGACAGCGGCAGCGTGCGCTTCGACGGCGTGACGCTCGCGGCGGACGACGTCTTGCACCGGTCCGAAACGCCGCCGACGCCGCGCGCGACGCTGCGCACGCTGGTGTCGCAGCTGGTGCTGACGAACCTGTTCGTCGGGCTTGCCGAAGGCGCGCTCGCCGAGGCGCGCGACTACGTGCTGAAGCATGGCCGGCCGTGGATACATTCGGGCGTCGCGCAGGCGAGCGACGATCCTTATACGCTGCAGCGCTTCGGCGACATGCGCGTGCGGGCGGTGGCGGCGGCATCGCTGGCCGACCGCGCGGCGCTCGAGTTGCAGCGCGCATGGGCGCGACGCGACGCGCTGACGGCCGACCAGCGTGCCGAAGTGGCGCTCGCCGTGTCGGAGGCGAAGATCGTCGCGCAGCGCGCGGCGCTCGACAACGGCGAGGCGCTGTTCGATGCGTGCGGCGCACGCGCGACGGCCGCGTCGCTCGGCCTCGACCGCTTCTGGCGCAACGCGCGCACGCATACGCTGCACGATCCGCTCGACTATCGGCTGCGCGACGTCGGCCGGTTTGCGCTGACGGGAGCGTTGCCGCAGGCGTCGCTTTATACGTGACGGCGGTCAGCCATCGCGTCACTGCACCGGCAACTTCTCCGCCAGTGCCCGCATCGCATCCACCGTCTCCGGATTCGCCGGAAAAAAAGCCTCGATCGCGAGCTCCGACAGCGTGACGTCGACCGGCGTGCCGAACACCGTCGTCGTGCTGAAGAACGTCAGCTCGCCGGCCGCCGTGCGCAGCCGCAGCGGCACCGCGATGTCCGCGTAGTCGGTGCGTGCATGCGTGTCGTCGCGCTGGCCGGCCGGCGCCGGATAGGCGGCCAGTTCGTCGCGCAGCGCATGCAGCGCGCGGTCGCCGCTCGCGTCGATCTGCCGTTGCAGCCGGTGCAGGATATGCGCGCGCCATTCGTGCCAGTTGACGATCTGCGACGCGAGGCCGTCCGGATGCAGGCTCAGGCGCAGCACGTTGACGGGCGGCTGCAGCAGCGCCGGATCGGCCTGCGCGACCAGCGCGCCGAGCATCCGGTTCGCGGCGAGCAGCGTCCAGTGGCGATCCACCGCGAGTGCCGGGTAGGGCTCGTGGCCGCGCAGCACGGCCTCGACCGCGTGGCGCGCCGCATCGAGCTGCGGATCGGAGAACGGCCGCTCGCGAAACAGCGGCGCATAGCCGGCCGCGACGAGCAGCGCATTGCGCTCGCGCAGCGGCACGTCGAGGCGCTCCGCGAGATGCAGCACCATGTCGCGGCTCGGCTGCGCGCGGCCCGATTCGACGAAGCTCAGGTGTCGCGCGGACACCTCCGCCTCGAGCGCGAGCGCCATCTGGCTCAGGCGCCGGCGTTGACGCCAGGTGCGCAGCAGCGGGCCGATGCCGGACGCGTGGCCGGCGGACGGGGGGAGCGAATGGAGGGCGGCGGTCGAGTTCATGGTGAAGATGATAGGCAATCCGGCACGCGCCGGGCATTACCCGACAGGTAAGCATTCCCGACCGGCGTGCGTCGCCGCTTCCGCCGGCTGCGGCCCGAGGCTCTCTTCCGCCCCCGCATTTCGTTCCCTGACGCGCCGCGACGCTGCGTTACCATAGCCTCCGTGCCACCGGAGAGGCGGCGCCGGACCCGCGACCACAACGCTCGGGCCGGACGCCGTGCACATTCACAACAAGGCAGTCCAGGGGAATCCAACAATGAAAAAACTCGCTGTCCGCGTTGCCTGCGTGGCGATGCTCGCATTCGCCGCGACCAGCGGCCACGCGCAAACCGAAGCCGCGCAGGTCGAAATGAGGGCTGCCGCCGCGGCCGCCAACAAGGCCGTCGTCAGCGGGCCGGCCGATATCGACGTCAAGCACGAAGCCGTGCTGAAGCTGAAGGCGGGCGAATCGTTCGTGCCGGCCGCCGAAGCCGGCCGCTACCTGCGCTCGATGGGCAACTCGGTCGACGAATCGAAGCTGGTCGGCCTCGTGCTGCCCGAGGGTTCGGACGCCGACTGGCTTTCTGTCGTGTCGTTCGAGCCGAGCGGCTATATCCGCGACGACGACGCGAAGGACTGGAAACCCGACGAATTGCTGAAGAGCCTGCAGGCCGGCACCGAGAAAGACAACCCGGGGCGCAAGGAGCGCGGGTTGCCCGAAAACGAGGTGGTCGGCTGGGCGCGGGCGCCCGCATACGACGCGGCCACGCACCGGCTCGTGTGGTCCGCGATCCTCCGCCACAAGGGCGCGCCCGCGAACGCGGAGAACGAAGGCGTGAACTATCGGACGCTCGTGCTCGGCCGCGACGGCTACCTGTCGCTGACGATGGTGTCGAGGCTCGCCGATCTGCCGACGTACAAGGCCTCGGCCGACGACCTGCTCGCGAACATCCGCTTCAACGACGGCAAGCGCTATGCCGATTTCAACAAGTCGACCGACCACGTCGCCGAGTACGGTCTCGCGGCGTTGATCGTCGGCGTCGGCGCGAAGAAGCTCGGCCTGCTCGCGCTGATCGGCGCGTTCGCGCTGAAGTTCTTCAAGATCGGCGCAATCGCGCTGCTGGCGGGCGGTGCGGCGCTGAAGCGCTTCTTCGGCCGCAAGCCGAAGGCAGCCGCGGTACCGGTCATCGCCGATGCGTCCGGCGCGCCGGAGATGGAGCGCAAGGAATGACGAAGCTGCTGCTGCTGATCTTCGGCGGCCTGAAGCTCGGCAAGGTGCTCATGTCGGCGGGCACCATGCTGGCGTCGATCGCGGTCTACGCGCTGTTCTACGGCTGGCGCTTCGCGGCCGGCTTCGTCGCGCTGCTGTTCGTGCACGAGGCCGGCCACTACGTGGCCGCGCAGCGGCGCGGGCTCGACGTCGGGCTGCCGACGTTCATTCCGTTCGTCGGCGCGTGGATCCAGTTGAAGGAGATGCCGCACGATGCCGAAACCGAGGCGTACGTCGGGCTGGCCGGGCCGTTCGTCGGCACGCTCGGCGCGCTGGCCTGCTACGCGGCCGCGCGCCACTACGACAGCAACCTGCTGCTCGCGCTGTCGTACACGGGCTTCTTCCTGAACCTGTTCAACATGATTCCGCTGTCGCCGTTCGACGGCGGGCGCATCACCGCGGTGCTGTCGCCGCGTATCTGGTTCGCGGGCGTGCCCGTGCTGATCGCGCTGTTCGTGTATCGGCCGAGCCCGCTGTTGATCGTGATGGCGATCCTCGCGCTGCCGCAGCTGAAGCGCGCGTGGCGCTACGATCCCGCCGCGCCGGAGAACCGCGCGTACTACGCGACGTCGATCGAGACGAAGGCGACCTACGCGCTCTGCTACATCGGCCTGCTCGCGTTTCTCGCGCTGATGACGTCCGGCGTGCACGACATGCTGCGCGTCGCGCATTCGGCGGCCTGATGCAAAAACGGCGGCCGTTCGCACGCGGCCGCCGTCATCTTCCTTTCATGCCCGCCGAAGCTCACGCGTCGCGATGACGCAGCTCGACGCGCTTGATGTCCTTCACGATCACCAGATAGCTGAACACCGTGACGAGCGCGTTCAGCCCGACGAACACGAGCGCGCCGTTGAACGAGCCGCTCGCGCCGACCAGGTAGCCGATCGCGATCGGCGCGACGATGCCGGCCGTGTTGCCGAACATGTTGAACAGGCTGCCCGACAGGCCGATCGCCTCCTTCGGCGCGGTATCCGCGACGACGGCCCAGCCGAGCGACCCGATTCCCTTGCCGAAGAACGACACCGCCATCAGCACGATCACCAGCACTTCGCTGTCGACGTAGTTGCAGCCGATGATGACCATCGACAGCAGCATCCCGCTGACGATCGGGATCTTGCGCGCGAGCGTCAGCGACACGCCGCGACGGATCAGCAGGTCCGACAGCATCCCGCCGAGCACACCGCCGAGGAACCCGCAGATCGCCGGCAGCGACGTCATGAAGCCGGCCTTCAGCAGCGACATGCCGCGCGCCTGCACGAGGTAGATCGGGAACCACGTGAGGAAGAAGTAGGTGAGCACGTTCACGCAGTACTGGCCGAGATAGACGCCGAGCAGCATCCGGTTCGACAGCAGCTGGCGCACGTAGTACCAGCCCGCGACGCGGCTGCCTTCAGACGCCGAGGACGCCGCGCCGCTACCGCGCGCCGCGTTCGGCCGCGCCGTCGCGCGCACGAGGCCGCCGCCCTGCTCGATATGCTCGAGTTCCGCGCGGTTCACCGCCGGATGGTCGACCGGGTCCTTCATCACGCGTAGCCACAGGAAGGCGAGCGCGATGCCGGCGAGGCCGAGCCACAGGTACACGTGGTGCCAGCCGTACGCATGCGTGAGCCACGCCATCAGCGGCGAGAACACTACCGCCGCGAAATACTGCGCGGCGTTGAAGATGGCCGACGCCGTACCGCGCTCGGCGGTCGGGAACCAGCTTGCGACGACCTTCGCGTTCGCGGGAAACGCGGGTGCCTCGGCGATGCCGACCGCGAAGCGCATCACGAACAGCGCGGTCACTGCGAAGGCGGCGCTGCCGCCGAGGCCGATCGTGCTTTGCAGCAGCGTGAACGCCGACCACAGGAAGATGCTCGCCGCATACACGCGGCGCGCGCCGAAGCGGTCGAGCAGCCAGCCGCTCGGCAACTGCGCGAGCACGTACGCCCAGCTGAACGCCGAGAAGATGTAGCCCATCGTCACCGGATCGATGCCGAAGGCCTTGCGGATCGGCGTGCCGGTGATCGACAGCGTCGCGCGGTCCGCATAATTGAGCGTCGTGACGACGAACAGCATCGCCAGGATCCAGTAGCGCACGGCGGTCCGGCGCGCGCTGCCGGCGAGATCGATCGGAAGATCGCGAGGGGTGGTCTGATTGTTGGGCACGTTAAGGTACGTCGTCGTATGACATGACCGGCAGTTTATGAGCAACGTCGCCATGCAGAAACCTCGGGTTTTCCCTTTGCGGGGTGACGCGAAAGGGTCAGAAATTCGTGCTTGAGCCGGATGGATAAGGATTTGACGCACGGGACCGCGCTGCCGATGCGCGGCGCAAATATCGAAATGTCGTCGGCAGACATCATATCTGTTGAGCTACAATAACCGAATCATTCCCGAACCACGGAGCACACCCCATGCAATTGACTGGAGAGATGCTGATCGGCGCCGAAGCGGTGGCCGGCTCGGCCGGTACCTTGCACGCGTTCGACCCGTCGAAGGGCGCGCCGATCGATGCGCCGGCCTTCGGCGTCGCGACGCAGGCCGACGTCGAGCGCGCGTGCGAACTCGCGCGCGACGCCTTCGACGCGTACCGCGCACAGCCGCTCGCGGCCCGCGCGGCGTTTCTCGAAGCGATCGCCGACGAAATCGTCGCGCTCGGCGACGCGCTGATTGAACGCGCGCACGCCGAAACGGGCCTGCCCGTCGCACGGCTGCAGGGCGAGCGCGGCCGCACCGTCGGCCAGCTCCGCTTGTTCGCGCGCGTCGTGCGCGACGGGCGTTTCCTCGCCGCGTCGATCGATCCCGCGCAGCCCGAGCGCACGCCGCTGCCGCGTTCGGACCTGCGGCTGCAGAAGGTCGGGCTCGGGCCCGTCGTCGTGTTCGGCGCGAGCAACTTCCCGCTCGCGTTCTCCGTGGCCGGCGGCGATACCGCGTCGGCACTGGCGGCCGGCTGTCCGGTAATCGTGAAGGCCCATGAGGCGCACCTCGGCACGTCCGAGCTGGTCGGTCGCGCGATCCGCGCGGCGGTGGCGAAATGCGGGATGCCGGCCGGCGTGTTCTCGCTGCTGGTCGGCCCGGGCCGCGTGACCGGCGCGGCGCTCGTCAGTCATCCGGCGATCCAGGCCGTCGGCTTCACCGGGTCGCGGCAGGGCGGCATGGCGCTCGTGCAGCTCGCGAACGCGCGTCCGCAGCCGATTCCCGTCTATGCGGAAATGAGCAGCATCAATCCGGTCGTGCTGTTCCCGGCCGCGCTGGCCGCGCGCGGCGACGCGATCGCGACCGGCTTCGTCGATTCGCTGACGCTCGGGGTCGGCCAGTTCTGTACGAACCCGGGCCTTGTGCTGGCGATCGACGGTCCCGATCTCGACCGCTTCGAGTCGGTCGCCGCGCAGGCGCTCGCGAAGAAGCCGGCCGGCGTGATGCTGACGCGCGGCATCGCGGACGCGTATCGCAACGGTCGCGGCAAGCTGGCCGAATTGCCGGGCGTGCGTGAAATCGGCGCGGGCGAGACGGCGCAGACCGAATGCCAGGCGGGCGGCGC
This sequence comes from Burkholderia sp. Tr-862, assembly GCF_011753085.1. Lineage (NCBI taxonomy): Bacteria > Pseudomonadati > Pseudomonadota > Betaproteobacteria > Burkholderiales > Burkholderiaceae > Burkholderia > Burkholderia sp. Tr-862. Next base: position 25,727 of record NZ_VWWG01000001.1, on the reverse strand, counting down.
GCTGTACGAAGTCGCCGCGCAGGCGTTCCTGGCGGAGCCGGCATTCAGCCACGAGGTGTTCGGGCCGGCATCGCTGATCGTGCGCTGCCGCGATCTCGACGAAGTCGCGCACGTGCTCGACGCGCTGGAGGGCCAGCTGACCGCCACGCTGCAGATGGACGCCGACGACAAGCCGCTCGCGCGCCGCCTGCTGCCGATCCTCGAACGCAAGGCGGGGCGTCTGCTCGTCAACGGCTATCCGACCGGCGTCGAGGTGTGCGACGCGATGGTGCACGGCGGGCCGTTCCCGGCGACGTCGAATCCGGCCGTCACGTCGGTCGGCGCGACCGCGATCGAGCGTTTCCTGCGGCCCGTGTGCTACCAGGACTTCCCGGACGATCTGCTGCCCGAGGGGCTGCAGGAAAGCAATCCGCTCGCGATTCCGCGGTTGCGGGACGGCAAGGCGGAGTGAGGGTGCTGAACGTGACCGACTGAAGGCCGCGTCCCGGGAGGGGCGCGATTCGGTACGTTGATGGATGGCGGCGGACGGTGCCCACGGGCGCGTCCGCCGTTTTCATTTATGGCGGGGTTTCGTGCCGCGGGGTTGCGCGATCTGAAGTGTCGACAAGAATCATGCGGGCTCTGACGGCCGGCGTGGAACGGATTCAAGATCTGGCTCGGTGCCGACGAGGCGGGCACGTCGTCGTGCGCTTTCGCGCGCGATCAAAGCGCGCAGCGCTTCTCTCACCAGCGCCGATTTTTCGGTGACGCCGGTTAATTGCTGCGCTTTGGCGAGCAGTGCGTCGTCGAGGGATAAGGTGGTGCGCATGTACGGCTCGCGAGTAAGTCGACGTGTCAATTGTCGCATCAGATGATGTGTTGCCGCGGCGAGCCGGCCCCCACCTTCCGCGTCGCCTGAATTTCTCCTACAGTAGCGGGGCTGCGGGCCGTCCGGCCCGCTGGCGAGCCTGAGAGACCGACACAAGACCAACAAGGAACCATCCGATGAACATCAGCAAGCGCGGCGACCACCTGTTCGCCGCCGGACTGTGGAAGGCGATCGGCGACGTCGCGCATTCCGTGCGCAGCCGCATCGGCCAGTACAGCGAAGGGCGCGTGCTCGCGAATGCGCTGCTGGAATTCCAGCGCGACCTGGGCGGCAGCGAATTCGACGTGACCATCAACCAGGGGCGGCCCGTGACCGGCTCCGATGCGCATTCGCTCATGTTCGGCCTTGCCGTGCGCCGTTTCAGGCAGGACATGGAAGCACTGGTGTTCGCGCTCGAGCAGCGCCGCGGCATCGACGAACGCGACCAGAACCTGCGTACCGACGCGCTGATGCAGGCCAACAGCGCGCTGCTGACCGCGAAGCAGTCGGCGACGATCACGGTCGGCCGGTTCTTCGATGCGGTCGTCGACCGCGACGTGCTGGGGCAGATTCTCGGCGGCGAGTCGAACGCACGCGTGCGTTCGGACGCGCAGGGACAGATCGAGACGACCCGGATCAAGCTCGGCAACGTGCGTCACCGGATCATCGGCGTCATCGCGCAGATGTTACGGCACGCGTTCGCGGCGGGTGCAGCGGTTGCTGCCGCTGCAAACGACCGCGGCCGGCAAGAGCCGGCCGCGACGCAACACTGACGACAAGCCGGCCGCGGTGCCGCTGAGCGCACCGCGCCGGCCTTACCCGCTTACTGCGGGCCCATCTTCTTGATCAGCACGTCCAGTTCGGCGACTTCGGCGTCGTTGAGGTCGACGAGCGGCGCGCGCACCGGGCCCGCGTCGTGGCCGACGAGCTTCGCGCCCGCCTTCACGATGCTGACCGCGTAGCCCGCGCGACGGTTGCGGATCTGCAGGTACGGCAGGAAGAACTCGTCGATCAGGCGGCCGACCGTTGCGTGGTCGTCCTTCGCGATCGCTTCGTAGAATTCCATCGCCGTCTTCGGGATGAAGTTGAACACGGCCGACGAGTACACCGGCACGCCGAGCGCCTTGTACGCGGCTGCGTAGACTTCGGCCGTCGGCAGGCCGCCGAGGTACGCGAAGCGGTCGCCGAGACGGCGGCGGATCGTCACCATGCTCTCGATTTCGCCGACGCCGTCCTTGAAGCCGATCAGGTTCGGGCAACGATCGGCGAGGCGCTCGAGCATGTCGGCGTTCAGCTTCGAATTCGCGCGGTTGTACACCACGACGCCGATCTTCAGCGCGCGGCACACCTGCTCGACGTGTTCGGCGATGCCTTCCTGGCTGGCTTCGGTCAGGTAGTGCGGCATCAGCAGCACGCCGCTCGCGCCGAGGCGCTCGGCTTCCTGCGCATATTCGATCGCGACGCGCGTCGCGCCGCCGGCGCCGGCCAGGATCGGCACCTTGCCCTTGCAGGTTTCCGTCGCGACGCGAATCACGTCCGAATACTCGCGCTGCGTGAGCGAGAAGAATTCACCGGTGCCGCCGGCCGCGAACAGCGCGGTCGCGCCGTACGGCGCCAGCCATTCCAGGCGCTCCGCATAGGTGGTCGGGCGGAAGCTGCCGTCTGCGTCGAAGTCCGTCAGCGGAAACGACAGCAGGCCGTGGGAGATGATTTGTTTGAGTTCTTGCGGTGAAGTCATGGTTGGGTCGTCCGTCTAGCGCGAGTGCTGGTTTGTCGGGCACGGCATCCGAGCCGTATTGGCGATGTCGTTGTATGTCATCGTACAACGAGGGAAGAGGTGACGCAAGCGGTTTGCTGGCGGGCCGGGGTTAGGGTCTTTCCGAATAAGGGTTTACGCAACATCCCAGGTCGGCGCTGAATGTCGTATGATGACTAACGATTTGACCGGTAGCCTCCCAGGAATTCCGATGATTGCTTCCCCTCTCTACATCCGCGTGCACCCGGACGACAACGTCGCGATCGTCGTCAACGACGGCGGCCTGCCCGAGGGCGCGACGTTCGCCGACGGCCTGACGCTGCGCGAAGGCGTGCCGCAAGGGCACAAGGTCGCGCTGGCCGACCTCGCGGCCGGCGACCCGATCGTCCGCTACAACGTCGTGATCGGCTACGCGCTCACGCAGCTGCGCCGCGGCAGCTGGGTCAACGAGCGCACGATGCGCATGCCCGAGCCGCCGGGGCTCGACAACCTGCCGCTCGCCACGCGTGCCGCGCCGCCGCTGGCGCCGCTCGAAGGCTATACGTTCGAGGGCTTCCGCAATGCCGACGGCTCGGTCGGCACGCGCAACATCCTCGCGATCACGACGACCGTGCAGTGCGTGTCCGGCGTCGTCGAGCATGCGGTGAAGCGGATCAAGGAAGAACTGCTGCCGCGTTACCCGAACGTCGACGACGTGGTCGGGCTCGAGCACACGTACGGCTGCGGCGTCGCGATCGATGCACCCGATGCCGACATTCCGATCCGCACGCTGCGCAACATCAGCCTGAACCCGAACTTCGGCGGCGAGGTGATGACGGTGAGCCTCGGCTGCGAGAAGCTGCAGCCCGAGCGCCTGCTGCCGCCCGGCGCGATTCCGGTGACGGCCGACGGCGCGACCGACAACGGCGGCGTGGTGTGCCTGCAGGACGCCGCGCACGTCGGCTTCAACTCGATGATCGATTCGATCATGAAGATGGCCGAATCGCACTTGGAGCGGCTGAACCGCCGTCGCCGCGAAACCTGTCCGGCGTCGGATCTCATCGTCGGCGTGCAGTGCGGCGGCAGCGACGCGTTCTCGGGGCTGACCGCGAACCCGGCGGTCGGTTTTGCGGCCGACCTGCTGGTGCGTGCCGGCGCGACGATCATGTTCTCGGAAGTGACCGAAGTGCGCGACGGCGTCGCGCAACTCACGTCGCGCGCCGCGAACGAGGACGTCGCCCGCGAGATCATCCGCGAGATGGACTGGTACGACCGTTACCTGGAGCGCGGCCGCGTCGACCGCAGTGCGAACACGACACCCGGTAACAAGAAGGGCGGCCTGTCGAACATCGTCGAGAAGGCGATGGGCTCGATCGTGAAGTCGGGCAGCGCGCCGATCGCCGGCGTCGTGCGCCCCGGCGATCGTGCTCGGCAAAAGGGGCTGCTGTACGCGGCGACGCCCGCGAGCGACTTCATCTGCGGCACGCTGCAGCTCGCGGCGGGGATGAACCTGCACATTTTCACGACCGGCCGCGGCACGCCGTACGGCCTGGCGCAGGTGCCGGTGATCAAGGTCGCGACGCGCAGCGATCTCGCGCGCCGCTGGCACGACCTGATGGATCTCGACGCGGGGCAGATCGCGACCGGCGCGGCGTCGATCGAGGACGTGGGCTGGGAGCTGTTCCGGCTGATGCTCGATGTCGCGAGCGGCAAGCGCCGCACGTGGGCCGAGCAATGGAAGCTCGCGAATGCGCTGACGCTGTTCAATCCGGCGCCGGTGACCTGAAGCACGGTTGCGACGGCCGACGATGCGGGCGCCCGTTTTCATTGCGGCGGCGGGCGCGCTACGCGTCGTCGTTCGGCAGGTCGAACAAGGTATGCGCGTACTCGACGCGGCCGAAATGATGTTTCCACAGCCGCACGCCGAGTTCGCCGCTGCGATCGAGCGACGAACCGGCCGTGAGATCCGCGAGCAGCGTCGGATGCAGGCCCGCATCGAACAGCGCGAAGCCGGCCGCGAGCACGCACGTGTCGGTCTGGATGCCGCAGACGAGCACGCGTTCCGGCGCGAGCGCGCGCAAGTGCTCGACGACTTCGACGGGCAGCCCGTAGCCGTGCTTGACGAATACGCGATCGGCGGCGATCAGGCTGTCGTCGTCGCGGGACGGGCGCCAGCCGAGCTGCCGCTCGAACGGCACGCGCGCTTCGTCGTGACGCTCGACCGTCGCGACGGTCGGCAGGCGTCCGACAAGCGCGCGCACGCGGGTGACGAGCCATTCGGGCGGCGCGAACGTCGGCTGGATGTCGACGATCAGGAGGGCTTGCTGCATGGCGGATGACGTCCGGAGTACCAGGCAGGCCGATTCTAGCGCGTGCGTCGGCGGTGCGATTTCCTTACTTCGAACGTAATCGACCGCCCGCGCGGGGCCGGCGACGATAGCGGCACGCGAACCCGACAGGTTCGCGGCGCTGTCTTCCCTTCATCCAGACCAGGAGCCTCGCATGAACACCGCCCAAACCGTCCAGTCCGCTCACGCCGACCTGATCGACCGTTATTTCGATGCATGGAACGAACCCGACGCCGCGCGCCGGCGCGCGCTGATCGGTGCGACCTACGCGAGCGACGCGGCCTATCGCGATCCGCTGATGGCCGGCGACGGCCACGCGGGCATCGACACGATGATCGCGGCGGTGCAGGAACGCTTCCCCGCATTCCGTTTCCGCCGCACGACCGACGTCGACGGGTTCGGCCAGCACCTGCGCTTCTCGTGGGCGCTCGTGTCGCCCGACGGCGCGGCGATCGTGAAGGGTTCGGATTTCGGCACCGTCGACGCATCGGGCCGCCTGAAGTCGGTCACGGGTTTCATCGACGAAATGCCGGCCGCGGCGTCGTGACGCGAACCGCGCATGCCCGGCGGCGTCCGGGATCGGGTAACGTTATGCGGTTCGTTCCTGATCCCGGAGACTAGCCGACATGCTGAAGAATCTCGATCCGCTGCTGCACGCCGACATCCTGCACGCACTGCGCGCGATGGGCCACGGAGATGAAGTGGCGATCTGCGATGCGAATTTCCCGGCGGAATCCGTCGCCGAGCACACGGTGGTCGGCCGCGCGCTGCGCATCGACGGCGCCGATTCGGCGCGCGTCGCGCGCGCGGTGCTGTCCGTGCTGCCGCTCGACACGTTCGTCGACACGCCCGCGTGGCGGATGGAAGTCGTCGGCGATCCGGCCGCGGTGCCGCCCGTGCAGCGCGAGGTGCAGGCCGAGATCGATCGCGCGGAAGGGCGCGCGGTGCCGCTCGCGGGCATCGATCGTTTCGCGTTTTACGAGCGCGCGCAGCAGGCCTACGCGGTGATCGTCACCGGCGAGCTGCGCGGCTACGGCTGCTTTCTGTTCAAGAAAGGCGTGCTGTTGAGCGATGCGGCTTAGGGCCACATCCCTTTATTTGCGGCACAGGCCGATCGCCGTTTTTCGCGGCGCCGCCGTGCCTGCGCCGCCGCAGCAGTGTAAAGATTTGCTACAACCTTTTTCTTGGACACCGCGGAAAGACCCTCTATGCTGGCCCATTTGCCGCGGGCCCCGCAGGGCCACGCGGCCCCGAACCGCATGGGTGTGCCCCGTGCGGACGGCCGAATTGCATACGAGGAGAGAGGCATGGCGCGTTCCGTCGATTCCGGCGTCATTTTTTTCGCGCGCCTGGCGCTGGCGGCGTTGTTCTTGTGGGGCGGCGTGATGAAGCTGCTCGGCTACAGCGATTTCATCGGCTATCTGCACGCGCTGAACGTGCCCTATCCGCAGGTGATGGGCCCGATCGTCGTCACGATCGAAGCGCTCGGCGGCCTGCTGCTGATCGTCGGCTACAAGGTGAGGCCGCTCGCGTTGCTGCTGGCGTTCTATACGATCGCGACCGCGATGGTCGGGCACAATTTCTGGGACGCGACCGACGCAGCGGTCCAGCACGACATGGTGATCCACTTCTGGAAGAACGTCGCGATCGCCGGCGGCTTCCTGCTGCTGTTCGTGACCGGCGCCGGCGGCGCGAGCATCGACGCGCTGCGCCGGCCGAGTTCGTCGTATGGCGCGCTGCGCTGAGTCGAGCTGAAGCGGGCAACGCGCGCACGTCGTCGCACTAAAGCAAAACAGAAGGGCCGAATCCCGCACGCCGCGGGATTCGGCCCTTCGTTCATGCAGCCGGCGCGTGCGCGCCGACGTTCAGCGTGCGTCGTTCAGATCCGGCGCATCCTTCGAGAACTGCACGGCGATCGCGCCGAGCACGCAGATCGCCGCGACGTACACGACCGGCGCGAGCGGATTCGACTTCATCATCAGCGACACGATCACCGGCGTGAGGCCGCCGAAGATCGCATACGCGACGTTGTACGAGAACGAGATGCCCGAGAAGCGCACGACGGCCGGGAAGCTGCGGACCATCACGAACGGCACCGCGCCGATCGTGCCGACCGCGAAGCCGGCGATCCCGTAGTACAGCGGCAGCGTCGACGCGTCGGCCGCGACCTGCACGAACAGCAGGTAGTAGCACGCGGCCAGCACCAAGCCGCCGATGCCGAGCACGCGCTTCGCGCCGATCCAGCCCGCGAGCGAGCCGGCGGTGACGCAGCCGGCCGTCAGGCACAGCGTCGCGACGCTGTTCGCGAACAGCGTGGTCGCGGGCGTCAGGTGGAACTGCTTCTGCAGCAGCGCGGGCGTCATCAGGATCACGACGACGATCGCCGCCGACAGCATCCACGTGAGCAGCATCGACACGATTACCGCGCGGCCGTGGTCGCGCAGCACGGCCTTCAGCGGAATCTCGGCCGCGAGCGCCTTCTTCGCCTTCATCTCGGCGAACACCGGCGTCTCGTGCAGCCAGCGGCGCAGGTACACGGAGAACAGGCCGAACACGCCGCCGAGCAGGAACGGAATGCGCCACGCGAACGCGGTGACTTCGGCGCCCGAGTAACGGCTGTTGATGCCGGCGGCGACCAGCGAGCCGAGCAGGATGCCGGCCGTGAGGCCCGCGGTCAGCGTGCCGCACGCATAGCCGATGTGGCGCGACGGCACGTGCTCCGACACGAACACCCATGCGCCCGGCACTTCGCCGCCGACCGCTGCGCCTTGCAGCACGCGGAACAGCAGCAGCAACACCGGCGCGAGGATGCCGACCGAGTCGAAGGTCGGCAGCAGGCCCATCAGCAGCGTCGGCACCGACATCATCAGCACGCTCAGCGTAAACATCCGCTTGCGGCCGAACAGGTCGCCGAAGTGCGCCATGATCACGCCGCCGAGCGGGCGCGCGAGATAACCGGCCGCGAAGATGCCGAACGTCTGCAACTGGCGCAGCCAGTCGGGAATGTCGTGCGGGAAGAACAGCTGCCCGATCGCCGGCGCGAAGAACACGAAGATGATGAAGTCGTAGAACTCGAGGGCGCCGCCGAGTGCGGCAAGGCCAAGGGTTTTGTAGTCGCTGCGCGTGAGCGCGCGTTCGGCGGCGCGAGGCACGCCGCTCAATTCGGAAGCTTGCATGGTCAGGACGATCGGTTTTCGAATGTTGTTGTCGGTGCTGCGTCTCCAGGGCCCGCTATCGGCATGGACTGACAAGGCGCGGCTTGCATCGTCGAAGCGTGCCGGGTGCCGGATGGGGCACGAAACACGCGCCGTCGCACCGGGATGGGGCGCGACGCAGACGAAGCGTCAAAGCGGGTGGGGGGATTCTACAGGAGCGCGAAATTCGCGAGCGCGGGGGCGCGCCGAGGAAAGTTTCGGACTTCGTCGAGCCGAAACGCGTGCGGCGCGGCAGGCGGGGTGAACCGCTTGCCGCGCCGCGCGGGGCAGGCGCCCCGCGATCAGTTGCCGGCGATCGTGTCGACCGGCTTGAACGCGCCGTGCTCGACCTTGTAGATCGTCACCGGCGCATCCTTCAGGTCGCCCTTCGCGTCGTACGCGATGCTCGGCGCCGACACACCCTTGACCGACACCTTGCCGAGATACGGCGTGTAGACCTTCGGGTCGGTCGAGTTCGCGTCCTTCATCGCGGTGAGCAGCGCGATCGTGCCGTCGTACGCGTAGGGCGAGTAGGTGATCACGTCTTCATTGAAGCGTGCCTTGTAGCGTGATGCGTAGCCGGCGAAGCCCGGCATCTTTTCCTTCGGCAGCCCGCCCATGTAGACGATCGCGCCTTCGGCCGCTTCGCCGCCGACCTTCAGGAACGTCGGCGAGCGCGACATCTCGCCGGTCACGAATGCCGACTTCATGCCGAGCTGGCGCATCTTGCGGATCATCGGCGAAGACTGCGCATCGCCCCCGCCGTAGAAGATCGCGTCGGGGTTGATGCCCTTCAGATTGGTCAGGATCGCGGAGAAGTCGAGCGCCTTGTCGTTCGTGAAGTCACGCTTGACGATCGTGCCGCCCGCGGCCTGCACGGCCTTCGCGAATTCGTCGGCGATGCCCTGGCCGTAGGCCGTGCGGTCGTCGATGATCGCGATGCGCTTGAAGTGCATCGACTTCACCGCATAGGTGCCGACGATGCGGCCGGCCTGCGCGTCGCTCGTCAGCAGCCGGTAGGTCGTCTTGTAGCCGCGCGCCGTGTATTGCGGCGACGTCGCCATCGAGATCTGGGGCAGCCCCGCGCGATCGTACAGGTCGGACGCCGGAATGCTCGTGCCCGAGTTGAAGTGGCCGATGACCCCGCGGACATTGTCGTCGATCAGCCGCTGCGCGACGGTCGTGCCGGTGCGCGGGTCGGCCTGGTCGTCCTGCGAGTCGAGCTGGAACGTGACGGGCTTGCCGCCGATGGTCGGATGCGTTGCGTTGAAATCGGCGATCGCGAGTTGCACGCCCTTCTGCATGTCCGCGCCGTAGTTCGACTGCGGCCCCGTCAGCGGTGCGGCGAAACCGATCTTGACGACGTCGGCGGCGATGGCGTGTGCGCCCGACAGTGCGCAGGCAGCAGCCAGCGCGACGTGCGATACCTTCAGCTTCACTTTCACTTCCCCTTGATGGCGTGGTTGGGCCGCCGCCGGCCAGCGGGCCGGTGCGGTAAACCGGGCGAGACGGATCGGTTGGCACGCCGATGCGAGGGCGGTGCGGCTCGCCGTGCGCCGCGCGGGTTGTGCCGGAATCGGCGTGCGCGGTGGCGGCGGGATGTCGTCTCGTAACCGTTGAGCGAAGTCTAGGTAGCGAAAATGCGCGCGTCTTGCGCGTTCGATGCGCAGCCGGCGACGATTTCGGCATATCGTCGATAACCCTGATATATGCCGAAATCGTCATGCGTAGTGCGCAAACGCGCCAAGACGCGACACGCCGGCATTTCTAGGATGGCGGGTTCGGGCGTGCGTCGTCGCGGCGCCGGCGGAGTGCGCTGCATGTCGCCGCCCGCGCCGACCGACGCGCGGCGACATGCAGCGGGCAGACGCGAAATCGTCGCTGCCGGACACGCGAGCGGCGCGGTGGTTGTGCACACAACCGCACGGCGCACTACGGGCCAACGTATGCGATCGCTGAATCACCGCCGATCGGCGGCGCATTGCGCGTCTCACCGTTCGCCGAGCCGCCCCGCTCGCTTGCCCGCGATCGCCATGACGCGTTCGAGAGGGCACTCCTATAATCGACGCCATCAGCCACTCCCTTCGCAGATGCCGGGATGACGACCTTCCTTGCCGCACCACCCATGAGCCTGTCCGATACGTTGCGCTACCAGCCCGACAACGCCGATCTCGGCGCGATGCTCGCGCACTTCCGCCTGCTCGAGCCGGTGTTCGACGCGCTGCCCGACGTCGCGTTCTTCGTGAAGGACGCGAACGGCCGCTACGCGCTCGTCAACCGCACGCTGGCCATGCGCTGCGGCTACAAGGACAAGCGCGACCTGCTCGGCAAGACGACCGACGAAGTGTTTCCGCGCCGCTTCGGCCGCACCTATTTCGAGCAGGACATGGCGACGATCAACGCCGGCCAGCAACTGATGGACCAGCTCGAGCTGCATCTGTATCCGGGCCGTCAGCCGGGCTGGTGCCTGACCTGCAAGGAGCCGCTGCGCGACGCGGCCGGCAAGGTGGTCGGCCTCGCCGGCATCTCGCGCGACCTGAAGGCGCAAGAGGGCTCGCATCCGGCCTACAGCAAGCTCGCCGACGTGGTCCAGCACATCCAGGATCACTACGTGCAGCCGCTGAACCTCAAGCAGCTCGCGCAGATGGCCGGGATGTCGGTCGCGCAGCTCGAACGCTACTTCCACAAGGTGTTTCACCTGACGCCGCGCCAGGTGCTGCTGAAGACGCGGCTCGACGCGGCCACGGCGCTGCTCGTCACGCACGACAAGGTGACCGACGTGGCGGCGCTATGCGGCTATACGGATCACAGCGCGTTCACGCGCCAGTTCAAGGCGACCGTCGGCATGACGCCGACGGAATACCGGCTGATGCTGCAGGATCGGGCAGGGTGAAGTGACGCGCCGGCCGGGCCGGCGGTTCGGGATGATCGGGGTGAGGCGGGAACGGGGAGTGGGAAAGGGTCGGCTCAGCGGTAGCCGAGCCCTTTCAGGACGGCCGTGCCGTCTTCGGTCAGCCGGAAGCTCGGTGCCGTGTCGGCGTCGAGCTTGATCATCTCGACGAGGCCGGCTTCCTGCAGTGCGGGCAATTCGGCTTTGGCATTCGCGCCGATCGGCGCGTGCAGCAGCACGAGCAGCGTCGCGATTTCGTGATGGCTGAGCAAACGGCGCAGCATCGTCTTTTTCGCAGGGGGGGCGGCCGGGCGGCCCGCGGGTGCATCTACGGCGCTCATCGCTGTCCTCCTTTTCGGGATATCCATCGGGTACTGGTTGCGGATGGTGCCGAGAAAGACTTAAGCGATTCTTAAAATTGCGGCGACCGCGCGGATGTTGCGGCGCGGCAAGCATTACCGGATGTAACTCGCGCCGGCCGGTCGTGCCGGATGCGCAAGCGTCAACCTTGCCGGGCGGGGCGCCACGGCGACATTCACCACGATGGTGCGTGCGCCGCGGCTGGCGCCGGGGAGCCCGTGGTTCTCCCACGTGCTCCGACCCGGAACGAACTTCCCGTTGCTTCCTTATTTCCTGCGCTGGGCCTGCGCGGCGAGCCGCACGGCCGCGTTTGTCGCCCCGTAGCCGTCGTAGCCGCCGCGCCGCTCGACGATCTCGAGCGAGAACCGGTTGTCGACCAGTTCCGTATACGCATGCAGGAATTCGCCGCCGTTTTCGTCGCGGTCGTACAGCAGATGGTGGGCGCTCAGCGTGTCGATCAGCTCGTCCGGCAGCGCGTAGCGCGCGGCGAGATCGTCGTAGTAATTCGGCGGGATCCGCAGGAACGGCACGCCGTCGGCTGCAAACGCGGCGACCGCCTTCACGATGTCGTCGGTCCGGAACGCGACGTGATTCAGCCCCGTGCCGTGATAGCGGTCCAGCGATTCGGCGACGGCCGTATGGCGGTCGACCGACGCATTCAGCGCGATCCGCACCGAGCCGTCCGCGCTGCGCACTGCACGGCTGCGCATCAGGCCATACGGATCGGGCACGAGCCAGCTGCGCTCGGCCTCGAAGCCGAATGCGGTCTTGAAGAACAGGATCCATGTATCGAGCGCGTCGGCCGGCAACGCGAGGCAGACGTGGTCGATGCCCGTCAGCGGGCCGACCTCGGTGGGGCCGTCGATGTCGGTCAGCACGAAATCCGATTCATACAGCGTCGGCGCGTTCGGCGTCTCGTCGACGAAGTATTCGAGGCTGCCGTCCGGCGCCTGCACGCTCGGCAGCACGCGCTCGTTCGGGCCGACGCGCCCGGAAAACGGCGCGTAGCCGAAGCCGGCCGCGCGTTCGAACGCCACCTTCGCATCGTCGACGCGAAACGCCGACGCACAGAGCGACAACCCGTGCTGCTGGAAGAACGCATCGGCGAACGAGTCGCGCTCGGCGTTCAGCACGATCGAGGCGGCGCCGTGCTGGAACAGCGTCACGTCCTTTGAGCGATGGCGGCCCGCGAGCCGGAACCGCATCCGGCCGAGCCATGCGCCGACGGTGGCCGCCGCCTGCGCGTCGACCGCGAATTCGATGAACTGGAACCCGACGTGCGCGGGCGGCGCCGGCGGCGCGAACAGCGGCTGGTCGGCGGCCGGCGCGGGGCCGTCCTGCGCGGGCCGAGCGCGCGTCAGTTCTTCCGAGTAGAGCAGCGGGCGGTGGCCGTCGGCGGCCGTGATCGCGGTCGGCGCGGCGCGGAAGCCGTCGTTGAAGATCTCGAGCGACAGCGGCCCTGTATAGCCGGACTCGATCACGCGAGCCGTGAAGCGGGCGAGGTCGAAGTCGCCCTGGCCGGGGAACGAGCGGAAGTGGCGACTCCATTCGAGCACGTCCATCGCGAGCTTCGGCGCATCGGCGATCTGCACGAACGCGATCCGGTCGCCGGGGATATCGGCGATCGCATCCGGCGAATCGTCGAGCGACAGCGTATGGAAGCTGTCGAGCGCGAGGCCGAGGTGCGGGCTGTTCACCGCATTCACGAGCTGCCAGGCATGGCCGTACCGCTTCACGACGCGACCCCACGCGAGCGCCTCGTACGCGGCGACCACGCCGGCCTGCCGCGCGGCTTCGGCGAGCGCGCCGAGCTGGTCGACCAGCAACGCGTCGTCCGCGATCGTGTCGGGCGACACGTTGCTGCACACCAGGATGCGGTCGGTGCCGAGCGCGTGCATCACGTCGAACTTGCGCCGGATGCGGTCGAGATTGCGGGCGAGCTGGGCCGGGCTCACGCCCTCGAAGTCACGAAACGGCTGGAACAGCACGATGTCGAGGCCGAGATCGGCGGCCATGCGCCGCACGTCGGCGGGCGATCCGTCGAAGTAGACGAGGTCGTTCTCGAAGATTTCGACACCGTCGAAGCCGGCGGCCTGGACGGCGGCGAGCTTCTCGGCGAGTGTGCCGGACAGTGACACGGTGGCGATCGAGCGCTGCATGGGCGAATCCTGCGGATGAGCGGGGTGGGGCGTCGACCGATCGGACCCGAATGAACCAGTCGTTGAATTCACGGCGAACGCCATATCCCGAATTTACTAGGGAAGTGAGACGAATTATACAAACTAACTAGATGGTACAAATAAGCGAAAACCCGAAAAGACAGCGCGTGCATGCCGGCGCACACTAGCACCAACTTCCTGACACCCGGGCGCATCCGGCAGGGTTCCGCCCCCTTTTTTTAAGAGCAGAAATCGTCATGAGCAAGCACAAGGTGCTGGTACTGAACGGCCCGAACCTGAATCTGCTGGGGACCCGCGAGCCCCACATCTACGGCGCGGAAACCCTCGCCGACCTCGAGCAGCGTTGCCGCACGGCGGCCGACGGGCTCGGGCTGGAGATCGACTTCCGCCAGTCGAACGCCGAGCACCAACTGATCGACTGGCTGCATGCCGCGCGTCACGACACGCACGGCATCGTGATCAACCCGGCTGCCTATACGCACACGTCGGTCGCGCTGGCCGATGCGCTTTCCGCGATCGCGAAGCCGGTGATCGAGGTGCATATCTCCAACGTGCATCGCCGCGAGGCGTTCCGACACCACTCGTATGTGTCGGCGGTGGCCGAGGCCGTGATTTGCGGCTGCGGCACCGAAGGCTACGTATTCGCGCTGCAGCGCCTGTCGACCCTTTTTGCCCAGGGAGCCGCACGATGAGCCGCCCGTCTTTTCTGATCGGCCTGATCGGCCAGGGCATCGCCGGTTCGCTGTCGCCCGCGATGCATGAGGAAGAAGGATTCCGCCAGGGATTCGGCTACGTGTACCGGCGCATCGATCTCGACGCGCTCGGCCTGACCGTCGACGCGCTGCCGCAACTGCTCGAGGCCGCGCAGCGGATGGGCTTCAACGGGCTGAACATCACGCACCCGTGCAAGCAACGCGTGATCGAGCACCTCGACGCGCTGTCGGACGACGCGCGCGCGCTCGGCGCGGTGAACACCGTGCTGTTCAAGGACGGCAAGCGGATCGGCCACAACACCGACTGGTCGGGTTTCGCGAAGTCGTTCCGCCGCGGGCTTCCCGACGCGTCGCTCGAGCGCGTCGTCCAGCTCGGTGCGGGTGGCGCGGGCGCGGCCGTCGCGCATGCGGCGCTGCAGATGGGCGCGGCCGAATTGACGATTTTCGACGTCGACGGCACGCGTGCCACCACGCTCGCGGGCGAACTGCAGCAGCGCTTTCCGGCTGCCCGGGTCACGCCGGGCAGCGATCTCGCGGCCGCGATGCGCGCCGCGACAGGCCTGATCCATGCAACGCCGACCGGCATGGCCAAGCATCCGGGCCTGCCGCTGCCGGCCGAACTGCTCCACGCGGGGATGTGGGTGGCCGACATCGTGTATTTCCCACTCGAAACCGAACTGATCCGCGCGGCGCGCGCGGCCGGCTGCGCGACGCTGCCGGGCGGCGGGATGGCCGTGTACCAGGCCGTCGATGCGTTCGAGATCTTCACCGGACGTACGCCGGACGACGAGCGGATGTTCGAACACTTTCAGTCGCTCGTCGCGCGCTGATCCTTCGATCCAAAAGAGAACCCAGGAGACAACCATGCAGCACACCACCCACACGAACGCCGCGCCGGCGCAGGCGGCCGGCACGGTCCGGCGGACCTCGGCGCGCTACAAGATTCTCGCGCTGCTCGCGATCGGCACGATGATCAACTATCTTGACCGTACCGTGCTGGGGGTGGCTGCGCCGCAGCTCACCAAGGAGCTCGGCATCAACGCGGCGGTGATGGGCATCATGTTCTCCGCGTTCTCGTGGACGTACGTCGCGATGCAGGTGCCCGGCGGCCTGTTCCTCGACCGCTTCGGCAGCAAGGTCACCTATTACTGGTCGATGACGCTGTGGTCGCTGTGCACGTTCCTGCAAGGCTTCGTGCCGGGCATCGCGACGCTGCTCGCATGCCGGCTCGGCCTCGGCGTGACGGAGGCGCCGTGCTTCCCGACCAACAGCCGCGTCGTCGCGACATGGTTCCCGCAGAACGAGCGCGCGATGGCGACCGGTACCTATACCGTCGGCGAATACATCGGCCTCGCGTTCTTCAGCCCGGTGCTGTTCGCGCTGATGGGTGCGTTCGGCTGGCGCTCGCTGTTCTGGGTCGTGGGCGCGGTCGGCATTGCGTTCGGCCTCGTCTGGTGGAAGTTCTACCATGAGCCGCGCAACCATCCGGGCGCGAACTCGGAGGAACTCGCGTACATCGAAGCGGGCGGCGGCCTCGTGCACGGCGTGCGCAAGACCGACGACAAGAGCGGCAAGGCCGCGCAGCCGAAGTTCAGCTGGTCGATGGTCGGCAAGCTGGTGAAGAAGCGCCAGCTCGCGGGCATCTGCCTCGGCCAGTTCGCCGGCAACTCGACGCTCGTGTTCTTCCTGACCTGGTTCCCGACCTATCTGGCAACCGAGCGCCACATGGGCTGGCTGAAGATCGGCTTCTTCGCGGTGATGCCGTTCATCGCCGCGTCGGTCGGCGTGATGTTCGGCGGGATCTTCTCCGACTGGCTGCTGCGTCGCGGCAAGTCGGCGAACCTCGCGCGCAAGCTGCCGATCATCGCGGGCCTGCTGCTCGCGTCGACGATCATTCTCGCGAACTACGTGCAGAGCAACGAAGCCGTGATCGCGATCATGTCGGTCGCCTTCTTCGCGCAGGGGATGGCCGCGCTCGGCTGGACGCTCGTGTCCGACATCGCGCCGGACGGCCTGCTCGGCGTGACGGGCGGCATCTTCAACTTCGCGGCGAACCTCGCGGGGATCGTCACGCCGCTCGTCGTCGGCTTCATCGTCGCGTCGACGGGATCGTTCGTCGGGGCGCTGGTGTTCATCGGCGTGATCGCGCTGATCGGTGCGCTGTCCTACATCTTCGTCGTCGGCGACATCAAGCGGATCGAATTGTAAGTACCAGCCCCACGCACGCTCGGTGCATTCGCCCGGCGACCTTGGGTCGCCGGGCGTTTTTATTTCTGCCGCCGGATTGCGGGCCGGCTTACGCATTTGCGCTCACGCGCGCTGCATGGCAATCCCGAGCGATTCGAGCGCCTGCGCGATCGCCGCGACCGCGCGCCGGATGTCGCCGGCATTGATCGCGCCGATGCAGCCGACACGGAACGTCTCCAGTTGCGTCAGCTTGCCCGGATACAGGATGAAGCCCGCGTCGCGCACCGCGTCGTAAAAGCGGCGGAAATCGTAGGCCGGGTGGTCGGGCGCATGGAACGTGACGATCACGGGCGCCTGCACGCTGGCATCGAGGAACGTCGCGAAGCCGAGCGCGCGCATCGATTCGACCAGCGTCCGGCAGTTTTCCGCATAGCGCGCGCCACGCGCGGGCTGGCCGCCTTCGGCGAGATACTGGTCGAGCGCGGCGCGCAGCGCGGCGATCACATGGGTCGGCGGCGTGAAGCGCCACTGGCCCGTCTTGCGCAGGTACGCGTGCTGATCCTGGAGGTCGAGCGCGAGCGACGGCGAGTTGCCTTCGCATGCATCGAGCGCGCCGCGCCGCACGATCGCGAACCCCATCCCCGGCACGCCTTCCAGGCATTTGCCGCTCGCCGACACCAGTGCGTCGATCCCGCTGTCCGCCAGCGCGATCGGTAGCGCGCCGAACGAACTCATCGCGTCGACGATCAGCCGCTTGCCGTGCCGCCGGCACATGGCCGCGATCGCGTCGAGCGGATTCAGGATGCCGGCGCTCGTTTCCAGGTGCACCAGCGCGACATGCGTGATGCGCGGCTCGCGCGCAAACGCGGCTTCCACCGCCGCCGGGTCGATCGCTGCGTCCTCGCCGAACGGCAACGCGATCGCTTCGATGCCGAGCCTGCCGAGGATCTTCAGGATGCGTGCGCAATATGCGCCGTTGTCGGGCACCAGCACGACGCCGTCGCGCGGCACCAGCGTGCCGAGCGCGGCCTCGACCGAAAAGGTGCCGCTGCCTTGCATCGGCACGCATACGTACTCGTCGCCGCCGCGCGCGATCGCGACGAGGTCCGCGCAGACGCTGGCCGTCAACTGATTGAATGCAGCGTCCCATGAGCCCCAGTCATGTTGCATTGCGTGGCGTGTTGTGGCGGACGTGGTAAGCGGGCCGGGCGTGAGCAGAATCGGATCAGGCATGGTTTTCTCCAGCAAAGGTCGGACGAAACGCGGGGGGCGGCATTTCTGAATGACTTGCATGATATTGGCGAAATGTGTCATTTTGTGGAAATTGTGGCGCGCGTCACGGCTTTGTCATCGAACGCTGTGATCCTTCGGTTGCCGCGCGAAACCACCTGCAGCGCGGCAGCGAGGCCGGCCGGTTGTCGGTCTGCCCGACTGAAACGAGCCGGATCGTGCCCCGGCCGCCTGGTGTTCCGCCTACGGAGAAGTGAGATGACACTGCAGAATTCTTCGCGCGCCGCTGCCGGCGCGTTCCGCAAGCTCGCGCTGGCTGCCGGCGTCGCCGGCCTGATGGGCGTCGCATTGCCCGCGCATGCGGCGAACGCGGTCGTGCTGTATACGGCGGACGGTCTCGAGAACCTCTATCGCGATGTGCTGCCGGCCTTCGAGAAGAAGGAAGGCGTCAAGGTCAACATCGTGACGGCGGGCAGCGGCGAGGTCGTCAACCGCGCGAACATCGAGAAGAACTCGCCGAAGGCGGACGTGATCGTCACGCTGCCGCCGTTCATCCAGCAAGCCGGCCAGATGGGCCTGCTGCAGCCGTACCAGAGCGTGAACTACAAGAACGTGCCGGCGATCGCGAAGGCGGAAGACGGTACGTGGGCGACGTTCGTGAACAACTACTTCTCGTTCGCGATCAACCCGGACGTCGTGAAGAGCCAGCCGAAGACGTTCGCCGACCTGCTGTCGCCGAGCTATGCCGGCAAGGTTGCGTACTCGAACCCGGCGACCGCCGGCGACGGGATGGCCGTGCTGATCCTGACGACCTCGCTGATGGGCGAGGACAAGGCGTTCGACTACCTCGCGAAGCTGTCGCAGAGCGTGAAGTTCCACACCAAGGGCACCGGCTACCTGAACGTGCTGCTGTCGCGCAACGAGATCAGCGTCGCGAACGGCGACCTGCAGATGGACCTCGACGACGCCGAACACGGCGCGCTGTCCGTCAAGCCGATCTTCCTGGCCGCGAAGGATGGCGACCAGCCGACCACGTTCCAGCTGCCGTACGGCATCGGTCTGATCAAGAGCGGCCCGAACCAGGACGTCGGCAAGAAGCTGATCGACTACCTGATGTCGACGGAAGTGCAGTCGAAGGTGCCGGACATGTACGGCATCCCGGGCCGCACCGACGTTCCGCTGGCCGGCAAGAACGGCGAGGCGGTCAAGAAGGCGATCGCGGGCGTGAAGCTGATCCCGGTCGACTGGACCCAGGTGATGGCGAAGAAGCCGGTGTGGATCGAGCGCTGGAAGAAGGACGTGATCGGCAGCTCGGGCAAGCAGCTCGACGTCGTCAAGCCGAAGTGATCGGCATACGCCGCCTGTATTAGTGAGCAAGAGGATGAACCCGGTGGAAACCACCCTGACCCATCCCGGCGCATTCGGCGCCGCCGAACCGCAAGCGACGCTGCGGTCCGGCGCGCCGGGCGGCGTGCGGATCGAGCACCTGAGCGTGCGCTACGGCGCACGCACGGTGCTGGAAGATCTGTCGCTGTCGATCGGCGCCGGTGAATTTCTGACCGTGCTCGGCAAGAGCGGCTGCGGCAAGACCACGCTGCTGCGCTTCATCGCCGGGTTCGTGAAGGCCGACGGCCTGACCGGCACGCTGACCGTGGCCGGACGCGACCTGACCTATGCGCCGCCGCACAAGCGCAATCTCGGTCTGCTGTTCCAGAATTACGCGCTGTTCCCGCACCTGTCGGTGTTCGAGAACGTCGCCTTCGGGCTGCGCGCCCGTGGCATGGCCTCGTCGGAAGTGACGCGCCGCGTCGCCGACGCGCTGAAGCTCGTGCAGCTCGGCGATGCGGGCCATCATCTGCCCGCGCAACTGTCGGGCGGGATGCAGCAGCGCGTCGCACTGGCGCGTGCGCTCGTGATCGAACCGGACGTGCTGCTGCTCGACGAGCCGCTGTCGGCGCTCGACGCCAACCTGCGCGCATCGGTGCGCAGCGAACTGAAGGCGCTGCACGAGCGCCTGCCGAACCTGACCGTCGTCTGCGTGACGCACGACCGCGACGACGCACTGGTGCTGTCCGACCGCGCTCTGCTGATGCGCGACGGCCACATCGCGCAGCTCGGCACGCCGCAGCAGCTGTACGACACGCCGCAGGACGGCTACGTCGCGCGCTATCTCGGCCCCGCCAACCTGCTGCCGCCGCACGTGATCTTCCCGCTCGGCGATCCGCGCCACGACGTGCGCGGCAAGGTCGCCTGCGTGCGCCCCGAGCGCCTGACCGTGATGCCGCCCGCGGCGGGCGGACTGCACGGCACGGTGTCGTCCGTCGAATGGCAGGGAGCGGACCTGTCGATCGCGGTCGTGATCGACGCGGCGCCCGACGAGCCCGTGCGCGTCACGATGCAACGCGGCCGCGGCGCGGCTCCCGAGCGCGGTGCGCGCGTTTCCCTGCATTGCGAGGCAGACGATGTCGTCCTTATCGAGCCCTGAAGCCGGCCTGCCGCCGCAGGCGCTCGCGTCGGCCGCCGCGCATGCCGCCGCCGCGCGGCGCCGCAAGCGCATGGGCGACCTGCATCTCGCTGCGCTCGCGCTCGTCGTGCTGGGCCCGCTCGTCATCTATCCGCTGGTGCGGCTCGTGCTGCTGAGCGTGTCCGGCGATCACGGGCTGAGCTTCGCCGCGTACCGGACGTTCTTCGGCAATCCCGATACGCGCAACGTGCTGCTGACGAGCGTCGGCGTGCTGTTCGCGAGCGCCGGCACCGCATCGGTGCTCGGCGTGCTGCTGGCCGCGCTGCTGTTCTTCAGGCCGTTCCCGGGCGCATCGCTCGTCACGCGCTTCCTGGAACTGTACGTCGCGTTCCCGTCGTTCCTCGTCGCGTTCACGCTGATTTTCCTGTACGGCTCGCAAGGCTCGATCAGCATCGCGCTGCAGCAGCTGTTCCATCTCGAGAACCCGCCGCTCGACTTCCTGTTCGGCATCGGCGGCGTGATTCTCGCGCAGACCGTGTTCTATACGCCGTTCGTCGTGCGGCCGACGCTCGCGTCGTTCGCGACGCTCGACCTGCGCCTGATCGAAGCGGCGCGCAGTCTCGGCGCGTCCGGCTGGATGCTCGCGCGCCGCGTCGTGCTGCCGATCGCGTGGCCGGGCATCGCCGCCGGCACCGTGCTGTGTTTCCTGCTGACGCTGAACGAGTTCGGGATTCTGCTCGTGCTCGGCAGCGCGCGGCTCGTGACGCTGCCGGTCGCGATCTACAGCAGCGCGACCGTCGACCTCGACCTGCCGACCGCATCGGCCGGCGCGGTCGTGATGCTCGCGCTGTCGCTGGCGCTCTATGCGGTTTATCGCCGGGTGAACCGGCGTGCGACGGGAGGAAACGATGTCCGCTGAATTCCGTATCGGGCCAGCCGTGCCGCGCCACCAGATCGGCTGGGGCGACACGCTGCTCAAGCATGCGTCGCGCGCCGCGCTCGCGCTGGCCGCGTTCGCCTGCTTCTGGCTGTTCGTGCTGCCGGTTGTCGTCGTCGCGCTGTCGAGCGTGTCGACGCAGTGGTCGGGCACGATTTTGCCGGCCGGCTATAGCCTGCGCTGGTTCGAGCGGCTCGGGTCGCCGGAATACGACGCGCTGCTGACGAGCCTCGAAATCGGCTTCGGTGTGTCGGCGCTCGGCACGATCCTCGGGCTGTGGCTCGCGCTCGCACTCGAAGGGCGCGACCGGCGCGGCCTCGGCGCGCTCGTCGACGCGCTCGTGATGGTGCCGAACGGCGTGCCGAGCGTCGTACTCGGGCTCGCGGTGCTGATCGCGTATCACCAGAAGCCGCTCGACTTGTCGAGCTCCGCAGCGATCGTCGTGCTCGTGCAGCTCGCGCTGATTCTGCCGTTCTGCTATCGCTGCGCGGCCGCCGCGCTGCGGCCGGAACTGACCGTCCTGCGCGAAGCGGCGGCGAGCCTCGGCGCGCCGCCCGCGATGGTGCTGCGCCGCGTGCTGCTGCCGCAGCTCGTGCCGGCGCTGCGTGCGAGTCTCGCGCTCGGCTTCGCGCTGTCGCTCGGCGAACTCGGCGCGACGCTGACCGTCTACCCGCCGGGTTTCGCGACCGTGCCGATCGTCGTGATCGGCCAGGTGGAGCGGGGTTACTACCTGCCGGCATCGGCGCTGTCGCTGTTGATGCTCGGGGCGTCGCTCGCGGCGCTGCTGCTGATCGCCGCGCGCGTGCCGCGCGGCACGCGGGCGGCATCATGAACGCCGCGTTCGCGTTGCGGCTGCCCGGCGAGCAAGCGGCCGCGGGCAAGGTGTCGACGGATCTCGCGGGACGTTCCATCGACGTAAATGGCCGGCGCTACCGGCTGCCGGTCGAACCGACTGTCGTGGTCTGCGTCGACGGCTGCGAGTACGCCTATCTCGAGCGTGCGGTGGAGGCGGGCGTTGCGCCGTTCATCGGCCGGATGATCGCGGCAGGCACCGCGTGGCGCGCCGACTGCGTGGTGCCGACCTTCACCAACCCGAACAACCTGTCGATCGTTTGCGGCGTGCCGCCCTCGGTCCACGGGATCTGCGGCAACTATTTCTGGGATCCGGCCGCCGACGGCGGTCGCGGCGCCGAAGTGATGATGAACGACCCGGCCTACCTGCGGGCCGGCACGTTGCTCGCGGCGGCGTCCGACGCCGGCGCGCGGGTGGCCGTCGTCACGGCGAAGGACAAGCTGCGCCGGTTGCTCGGCTGGCAGATGAACGGCATCTGTTTTTCCGCGGAGAAGGCCGCGCAGGCGAATCTCGCGGAAAACGGGATCGTCGACGTGCTCGACTGGGTCGGCCTGCCGTCGCCCGACGTATACAGCGCGGCGCTGTCCGAATTCGTGTTCGCGGCCGGCGTGCGGCTCGCGCAGACGCGCCAGGTCGACCTGATGTACCTGTCGACCACCGACTACGTGCAGCACAAGTGCGAGCCGGGCAGTGCCGGCGCGAACGCGTTCTACGCAATGATGGACGGCTATCTCGCGCAGCTCGATGCGCTCGGCTGGGCGATCGGGCTCACGGCCGACCACGGGATGAACGCGAAGCACGATCCGGCAACCGGCCGCCCGAACGTGATCTATCTGCAGGACGCGTTCGACGGCTGGTTCGGTGCGCGGGCCGCGCGCGTGATCCTGCCGATCACCGATCCGTACGTCGTGCACCACGGCGCGCTCGGCTCGTTCGCGACCGTATATCTGGCGCCGGATGTCGACCGCACCGATGCGATGTGGCGCGTCGGCGGGATCGACGGCGTCGAGCTCGTGCTCGACAACGCGGAAGCCGCCGCGCGCTTCGAACTGCCGGCCGACCGGATCGGCGATCTCGTCGTGATCGCGCGGCGCGACATGACGCTCGGCACGTGCGAGCGCGAACACGACCTGTCCGGCCTGACCGTGCCGCTGCGTTCGCACGGCGGCGTGTCCGAGCAGGAGGTGCCGTTGCTGTTCAACCGTCGGATCGAGCGGGACGACCCGGCACGTCGGCCGCGCAACTTCGACGTTTTCGATTTCGTGCTGAACCGGGTCGCGTCATGATGGCTCATCCCCGACAGGATCACCCCGCGTTTCGCGCCGAGGCGCTGCGCTGGTGCGGCACGCGTGCGACGCGCGACCGTGTTTTCGACGTCACCGATCCCTACACCGGCACGCGTGTCGGTACGGCGCCGCTGGCGAGCGTCGACGACGTGCGCGCCGCGTTCGACTACGCGATGGCGTACCGGCCCGCGCTCACGCGTTACGAGCGTTCGCAGATTCTCGAACGCGCGGCCGCGCTGCTGCGCGAGCGTACCGAGGCGGCATCCGACCTGATCACGCTCGAATCGGGATTGTCGAAACAGGATTCCCGCTACGAGATCGGCCGCGTCGCCGACGTGCTGAAGTTCGCGTCGGTCGAGGCGTTGCGCGACGACGCGCAGAGCTTCTCGTGTGACCTGACACCCCACGGCAAGGCGCGACGCGTGTTCTCGCAGCGGCAGCCGCTCGACGGCGTGATCGTCGCGATCACGCCGTTCAATCACCCGATGAATCAGGTCGCGCACAAGATCGCGCCGGCGATCGCGACCAATAACCGCGTGATCGTGAAGCCGTCGGAGAAGGTGCCGCTGTCGGCGTTCTATCTGGCGGACCTGCTCTACGAGGCCGGCTTGCCCGAGCCGATGCTGCAGGTGCTGACGGGCGAACCGCGCGAGATCGCGGACGAACTCGTCACGCATCCGCATGCATCGCTGATTACCTTCACGGGCGGCGTGTCGATCGGCAAGGCGATCGCCGCGCGGGCCGGCTACCGGCGCATCGTGCTGGAGCTGGGCGGCAACGATCCGCTGATCGTGCTCGACGATGCCGATCTGGAACGTGCGGCATTGCTGGCCGTGCTCGGTTCGTACCGGAATTCGGGGCAGCGCTGCACGGCCGTGAAGCGGATCCTGGTGCAGCGCTCGATCGCGCCGGCGTTCACCGAGTTGCTCGTGGAGAAGACGCGCGCATGGAATTACGGCGATCCGTTCGATCCCGCGAACGAAATGGGCACGGTGATCGACGACGCGGCGGCGCGGCTGTTCGAGGCGCGGGTCGGCGAGGCGCTCGCGCAGGGTGCGCGCCTGCTGACCGGCAACGTGCGGCGCGGTGCGCTGTATTCGCCGACGGTGCTCGACAACGTCGATCCGTCGATGACGATCGTGCGCGAGGAGACCTTCGGCCCCGTATCGCCCGTCATTACGTTCGACACGATCGACGATGCGATCCGGATCAGCAACGGCACGGCATTCGGGTTGTCGTCGGGGGTCTGCACGGACAGTACGGCCGCGGTCGTGCGGTTCGTGAACGAGCTGAACGTCGGGACGGTGAATGTCTGGGAAGTGCCCGGATACCGGATCGAGCTGTCGCCGTTCGGCGGCGTCAAGGATTCGGGGCTTGGCTATAAGGAAGGCGTTCAGGAAGCGATGAAGAGCTTCACGAACCTGAAGACGTTTTCGCTGCCTTGGGAGTAAGCGGATGGCACTGACGGTGGAAGAGATCCACGGGCTGTATCGCGAGCATGGCCATGTCGCTTATAGCGGCGAACCGGTCACGCAGCTGGAGCATGCGTTGCAAAGCGGCTTGCTGGCGGAGGAGGCGGGCGCCGACGACGCGCTGGTCGCGGCGGCATTCCTGCACGACCTCGGGCATCTGCTGAATCGTCAGGGCGAGACGCCGAGCGCACGCGGAATCGACGATCTTCATCAGTATTACGTGCTGCCGTTCCTGCGGCCGCTGTTCAACGACGCGGTGCTGGAGCCGATCCGGCTGCACGTCGACGCGAAGCGTTGCCTGTGCCGGACGGATGCCGGCTACTTCGAGAGCCTGTCGCCGGATTCGGTGCGCAGTCTTGCACTGCAGGGCGGCATCTTCAGTGAAGAGGAGACGGCGGCGTTCCTGCAACGCCCGTTCGCGGAGGATGCGCTGCGTCTGCGCCGCTGGGACGATATGGCGAAGGAAGAGGGCAAGGTGACGCCGAACCTCGATCACTATATGGAGATAGTGGCGCGCCAGGTGCGTGTGGCCTGACGGCCCGGTTGCGTCCATATAAGGCCCCGCACGCGGCAGCGTGCGGGGCCTTATATTTTTTTCGAGAAACCCCTTGCGCAGTTCGAGGGGGCTGCCTACAATCACGCCTCTTTCGCGCTAACGGAAACGCGGCGCGGGAGGGAAGGGAAGCGGTGCTGTCGAGGGTAGGCTGTAGGAGCCCCGGCGCACACGAAGTTGAACCCCCGCCGTCGCAACGAAGCAGTTCAAAAAGTTGTTGACGAGCGAAGAAAGACGGTTCATAATCTCGCTTCTCTGCTGCTGAAAACGCAGCGCTGCTGAGAAACAGAAGGTTTCTCGCAGAAATGCTCTTTAAAAATTAACAGCCGATAAGTGTGGGCGCTTGATGGAAGCGAGCTGATCTTCGGATCAGATAGCGAAAGTATCAAGAGTCTCACACTAAAGTAAGTCAGGTTTATGAAGTGATTCATATTCCTGTCAGCTTTGAGTGAGCGACCGGTTCTTAACCGAACCGAAA
>NZ_VWWG01000019.1:0-66888 GCF_011753085.1 Burkholderia sp. Tr-862 | reverse complement strand
AGTTCTGTATCGGCACCAGGTCGACGGTCGTATTGAAGTGGCCGAGCAGGTTCCTCAACATGATGCTGTACATCAGCCCGAGCTTCGAGTACGGGTCGTTGGCCGGGTTGTCGTACAGCACGAGCGTATGTGCCGTCGTGGCCTGCGCGCACGCCGTGCTCGGCAACGTCATTTGAGCGAGTCCGGCAAGCAGGGCGATGACAAGCAAGATCTTTTTCATGGCCGTTTTCCCCTAGTCACGTTGTACGTTGCCATTGGCTTTCTTGACAGACTTCCTGCTGAACTTGGGGCGCCCAGTCTCCTTGTATGCGTTCTCCCACTCCTCTTCGGACATGCCTGGCTTCACGTTGACGTGCATCGAACCGTTCGGTAATGGAGGAGGTTTGATCTTTACCGTAGATGAATTGCCCTTCTCCTGCGCCTTCGCGTCCGGAACAGTGACGGCGAAGGCGAGCGCGGAGACTAATGTGACGAGTGATCCGACGATGCTCAGCCCGTTCCGAAAATGTCGATTGTGACGAGAAACCATGATTTTAATCCTTTGACATGCTAAATAATTTACACTCGTTGGAGGAACGAGCGTGATGACGGGGAGTTATTTCGTTATCTTTTCTTGAGCACGTGATGCCGGACAAAAATCCGGGATCTTATGGCTTTGCCTTAAAGCTAGAACCGTACCAGCCGTCGCAAGTGGGCATAGGACCAAGGCACCAAAGTCGGCGCGTCACGGCGATCCAAAATTGTCTCGATAAAACGTTTCAGGCATGCAACGTTTCCGCTGTTGCTGATGTCATCCGTCGCGCGTGCGTGTAGCGCGAGCGCAACCCATGTGTGATCGCCGAACGCGCGGTCAATCCATGCGACCTCGGCCGTGAGCTGCGTTGGCCGCGAAGTCCAGCGACAGGATCGCGACGCAATCGGGCAAGTCGCGCAGGCGCGTAAAGGGGGCTTTCGGATGCTCGAGATCGAGCAGCGCCAGGCGGTGTGCGCCACTCTTGCTGCGCGTGCGCGTTGAGCGAGACCAAGTCGCAGCGGTCGCCGTAGCCGTCGCGATTCATCGCGAGCGCGGTGAATGCCAGCGCGGGCGCGCCGTCGGCGGCCGTCAACCGGAAGTGCGAGCCGACGATGAGCGGCGGGCCGGCAGACTTCGCCTCGACGTGCGCGCGCACGACGCCGGCGAGCGAACACTCGTCGGTGATCGCGATCGCGCTGTATCCGAGCTGCGCCGCGCGGGCGACGTATTCCTCGGCGCGCGACGCCCTGTGCAGAAACGAAAAGTCCGATGCGACCTGCAGTTCAACGTAGGCGGGCAGGGCGCCGAAAGTGCCGGCGTTCATAACGGATCAGCCAAACAGGCCGTGCAGGAAGAAGCGTGATTCACTGTCGTCGCTGGCCGTCGGCCGTTCCTTGTAGATCCAATGGGGGGCCGGGACAAGGACGTTCTCCGCACCCAGGCGCGCGCTCAGTAGTTCGAGCAACCATGCGTGATCCTGCGGCGTGCTGCCGGGCTCCGGGAACAGCGAGTCGCTCGGCGCGGCCGCTTCTTGCACGCTGCGGGCGACCAGGCGCACGGCAATGACAGGCCCGGCGAGTTCGACGTGTCCAAGTCGTTCCTTGACAAGCCGCGTGAGGTGTTCCTCGAAGCGGGTAGGGGCGCCCAATGCGATTTCGATCTCGGTGGGCGCGATCGCGTCGCGACCGCGCTCATGCTCGAGCAACAGCGCGAACGCCGCGACGTCGAGCTGATTCGCGGTAAGTCAGCCAGTCAGCTGCAGGATCAACCTCTCGGTGGTCACCGGTGCGCTGGTCGGCGTCGAGGCGCTCGTTCGCTGGCGACATCCGCACGAAGGAATCGTCGATGCCGCCCGTTTCATTGAACAGATCGAGCAGAATGGGTTGGTGGATGCGCTAGTCAGAGCGGTCCTGCCCGCTGCGCTACGGGAGATCGCGGCGGGCGAATCGATCGGTCCCGCGCTGCGGCCCAGCGTCAATCTCTCCATCGACAACCTTCGCGCGCTCGACTTCCCCGATTTCGTCGCGAACGCCGCAGCCGAGGCCCGTTTTCCGCTCTCGCGGCTGGTGATGGAAGTCGCCGAACGAAGGCTGGCCCACGGCCCGCTTTCGTCGCTGTACATCCTGACAAGGCTGGGACTCAAACGGATCAGCTTGTCCGCCGATGACTTCGGAATGGGGCACGCGTCGTCCGCACAGTTGCGCGATTGCCAGTATGACGAGATCAAGATCGACCGCAGCTTCGTGCACGGCGCGTGGGCGGACGATTCGCTCGACGCCATAGTACGCGCGAGCCTGATGCTCGCCGGGCATCTGAACATGGCAACCGTCGCGGAAGGGGGCGAAGATGCAGACGACTTGCATCATATTCGCGCACTGCAATGCGAGCGCGCGCATACCCACTAAGTGGCATGGGACTTTGTGAGCGAGATCGTGTCGATTTCTACCCCAGCCGCTGGTGGAAGGCCTTCCCTTAATTTTGATGCGGTTTCCCGGGTGGGCAATCGATTGTGTCAAACGCCGTGCAGCGGGCCCCCACCGTCCCGGTGCGACGGAGGATTGGGGCTGAAACAAGGTCCGCGATGATTTGCTGTCGCGCATACGGCGTTGCTCGGCCCGCATCTACCGCAATACTTGTCGTCGGATCGGCTGTCCATGTTCCTTTTTTTGGTACGCGATTGTCACGCCGACGCTGCCATCAAGCGTTACCCCGGTTGATTGCCATGCTTGATTCGCTTGAACCGTGATCGCTACCGGATGAATGTTCTGTTGCATTTTTTCCCCGTAAAAATAGAAAACGGCGTTGAATCGAGATCGCCGATGAGGGACCGCAGATTCGCACGCGGTGCGATCGGCCATTCAAAGCAAGCCGATTAGCGTGTCGTAGAAGCAGACGGCGGCGCATACTCGAAAGTCGGTGCTGCGTGCCGCCCATGCGGATCGTCCGGCAGAGGTGTGTTCACGAGCCGCTGGAACAGGTCCTTCAGCCTGAACATGTTGCCAATGCCTTGCTCGAGCAGCGCGGGTTCGCCGTTGAATGCGCGCTGGATAATGCGCAGAAAATCCCAGTAGGCGACGTTGAACGCCTCCGCGTTCGCGTGAATCTCGGGAGCGTACCGGTAATCGGCAAGCTTGCTGTTGGGCTTGATCGGAATCGCGGCCGCCCAGTCCACCTCGAAGTGCGCGCCCCGCGGACCGGTCTCGACCGTATCGTTCCACTGATACTGGCGCCCGGCGAGCAGTTCGCTGAAGCGAAAGTAATGAGCAACCTCCGGAAAACCCTTGAACTGTTCGCGATTGCCGGTCCAGATCGTGTCGGTGACGCCTTCGCCTTGGTCGCGGACCGTCTGCAGCGCGAGCAGCGCGGAGACGATGTCGGTCACTGCGAAGGCCGCGCCGGCGCCATCGTAGTAGTAATCCGCGGTGACTTGCCGGGACGGATGGCCACTGAACACGAGTGCTTCGCCATACCGATCGACCAGCGCACGCAGCTTCGCTTCAATGCGCAAATAGAACTCGCCGATCGTCATCGCGCCGCTGGCGGGCCCTGCCTCGAACAGCACTTGGACGCGAATTGCCGCCGGCCGCTCGATGGCGCAGCCTTGCTCCACCGCCTCGCGCGAAAAGCCGAACAGGTTGACGGTGACGCCGTCGATGTCGAACGGCAATGGCGACGGATAGTCCGGCATGAACGACGCTTCATCGGTACTCGGCGTGCCGCCTAATGCGTTGATCACGTTGGCCACCAGCGTCAGGTGCAGCATTTCCTCCACGGCTACCGAGCGCAATACCTCGAGCGCCTGCCAACTGCTCTTCGGCGCAAGCGTATACAGCGCGGTCAGATAGGGTGGAATGGTCGCATGCTCGAGCTTCAGGGCCTGTTGTAGATCATTCAGCAGATCGGCGCGATCGGTCGCGAACGTGGTCGATCCGATCGCCTCGGCCAGCTCGCGAAAGGTCCGATCGAGTGTCGGAATAGTCGCATCGAGACCAGGCTGTGGTAACGCTAGCGGCAGATCGGCATGATCGGCGTCGTAACTCCCACGCGCCTTTGCATCGTTGTAGTCGTCCAGCAGGCGGACTTGTTCGAGCAGTTTCATGCGGTCACTCCGGTGATGGCTTGCGGGTGCCGGCCGAGGGCCGTGTCGATCCGGTCTGCGGCCAGGCAGCTCAATGCGGCGGCGGTCAGCGTCGGATTGGAGGTGCCGCTGGTGGTCATGCTGCCGCAGCCCACCAGGTACAGATTGTTATGGTCCCAGCTGCGCAGATCCGCGTTGACGACCGAGTCACCCGGAGAGCTACCCATTCGGTGTCCGCCCATGTAGTGGCCGGCCCCTTGGTAGTTGAAATGCATTTCGTCGTAGTCGAATCGCGGCCGATGGTCGAAGAACGTCGTGTGATCGGCGATGCCGCACAATTCGAATACGCGCTTGACTACCTTTTTTGCCAGCACGAAGCCGCCGCGCGTGTAATCGCCGATGTCGTAGTGAATGACTGGCCGGTAGTTGCCCATCACGTCGCGATAGCGATCGTCGATCGTGACTTTGTTGCCCGCTTCCGGCAATTGCTCGACGAGGAACGACAGGTGAACCTGCCGGGTCACGCGATCGATCAGTGCACGTTGCAGACCGCGCCCCCACAGCCTTTCCTTGCCGATGAATTCCTGCACATCGGCGCCCGGGGCGCCGGTCGGCCATGCCCATCCGTCGTTGCCGATCTCGATGCGAAACGAAGCGTGGCGGTCGCGAAAATTGCCCCATCGCAGCCCTTCGATGCCGGAGGTCGCAAGCGGTCCACGGAACGGCCAGACCTGGTTCGGCAACAGGCCCCAGGTCAGATAGACCGGATGGTCCATCAAGCCAACGCCGACGAGGCTACTATTGCGCGCGGCGCCCGACGCGAGCAGGAGCTTTGCATTCTCGACCGGCGCCGCACACAGCGCCACCACGTCACCTTGTGCAACGTACGTCTCGTGCTGGGGATCGTCTGGCTTCGCATAGCTCTGTACGCGCACGCCGGTGATGCGTCCGGTATCCGAATCGATCAGCAATTGGGTTGCGACACATTGTGTGACGAGTGTCACCAGGTCCCCGCTCGCCACCAGCGTCTTCATTGCGTTGTACTTCGCCTGAATCGGACAGATAGGTACGCAGCTGCTGTTGCCCATGCAGCGATGGCCGACCGCCCGGGAGCTGACCGAGCCGATGGGCTGATAGCCTTTCCCACCCTCATAGGCCTGATTGGGTATGCCGTTGCGCGCGGCCGGCGTGGATGTCACGTCGAGTGGATGCACATCGGCGTCCACATTGTAGGTATAGCCTTTCAGCGATGCGGCCATTGCCTGATCGACGACGCTCTGCGGCAACCCATGCATCGGATATACATATCCGTGCGGGAAGAACTGTCCGTGATAGGCCTGCTCGTCGACGTTCGCCGAGACCCCGATCTCTCGCTCGGCCTCTTCGTAGTAGCGCGAAAACGTCTCGTATTGCAGCGGCCAGTCTTGCGCGACGTCATAGAGCGAACGCATGCGGAAATCGTCGGGCAGCATGCGCAACGACGTACCCAGCCAGTGCAGTGTGGTACCGCCCGTATAGCGCGTGTACGAGCTGCGATATGGCTGAGGGCCGCGTTGAACGAAATAGCCGTCGGCAGACGGGGCGTCGGGGCCAGTGATGGTAGTCTGCAGTTCGGTGGGTTGCGGCGCGTTCGGGTTGTCGGGATAAGGCGCCTGCGGAATCTTGATCGACGCCTGGTAGAACGTCTCGAGAAACCGGTTGTAATGCGTGAAGTTCAGGCCCGAGCCAGTGCCCGCCTCCAGCACCAGTACGCGGCGGCCTCGCTCGGCCAGACGCTTGGCGAGAATTGCGCCGGACACGCCCGCGCCGACGATCACGGCGTCATAGCGGCGCGCCAGCGCAGATTGAGCAGCTTCGATCTTCATCTGAATCCCCGGTGTGTTGGCAGGCCGTACCTGCCGATGGACGCGCGGCGGCCTTCACAGCGATGTACGCCGTAACGTGTGTTGCATGTGCACATGCGGGAGCGACTATGCAGTGTCAGCGGAGCGGCGAAGGGAGTGGCGGCCGGGACCAAGAGTCCCATCCCTGTTGCTTTGCGCCGCCCGGATGGGCGCCGATCAACGGCCACACCAGCGCTTCCTGATACGCGCGCGAAGAAATGACGCGGTCCGGATCGCTGGGGCCCGCGCTCCACGCGCCGGTGTACCAGGCGTACATGAGTTTGCAGGTAAGTGGACCGTCCGATGGATCGGCGAGCAGGACCGCGACGGCCTCTGCCTTTTGCGGCCCGTCTGGCGGCAGGGCGGCAAGACGCTCGCTCCACGCGTCGAAGCGCTGAAGTCCAATCTGTTCGATGAAAAAATCGCAGAGGTCCTGGCCGATGCCGGTACCCAGCAGCGTGATCGATGAGAACTCGAGGATCTTGGAACTGCCTTTCATGAAAATCGAAAGGCGCCGCGCAGCACTATCGAGCGAGTCGATATGGTCGGAACTCATGGTCTACCTGCCCCCGAAGTGACATAGCGTGGGTCAAACCGATCGCGCTTTTTACTTTTCCGTAAAGCTAGTTGTTAGTTTTTGGATCGTTGAACGGTTTGTGCGGGAAACGTTCTTGTCTAGATCTATTGGAAATACGATATAAGACGAGAAGCGATTTTTCCACCTGTAAAGGTAGACAGGTGTTTCCGACCTTTGTAGGGATGCTGCCCCGATTCAATCATTATCTGCTGAGACGTTGCCGTGGGCGCCGGGATTGAGATCTCAACCTCCTGTCAGGATTACCAGCTTGCTCACATGCCATCGCTAGGCATGTAATTTGAGCGCAGCGGCGCTAAGCGTGATACGGATGACGACGCATCGCCAAGCATGAAATTGGGCAATCACTTCCGCTTTTCAAAGCCTCTCTGAAGGTCGACTTAGCGACTCGGCCATTGCTGCATCAATCGGGACCGTGATCTCACGGATCGCTGAAATCGATGTGCTTCCGGATGCCCTGGAGCCCCAACATGCACGACACAACGCATCGCTATGACGTTATCGTTGTCGGTGGAGGGCCCATGGGCCTGTCGACCGCCTACCATCTCGGCAAGCGCAAGGCCAGGACGCTGGTGCTCGAGCAGTTCACCTTCGTGAACCAGCTTGGTAGCTCGGCTGGCGTGTCGCGCCAGTTCCGCATTCCCTATCCCGACGCCTACATGGTCAAGCTGGTCAAGCAGTCGATCCCCTATTGGGACGAGTTGCAAGGCTTGACGCCGCTGCCGCTCATGGACACGGTCGGCACCTTGTGGTTCGGCGATCCGTCAGTCAAGTCGACAGAGGGCAATATCCCCGCCGCCGAGCAAGCGCTGAAGGCCGAAGGGGTTGCCTATGAAACGCTGGATGCGCGCGAATTGGAGCGGCGTTTTCACTTTCGCAATCTGCCGTCGACGTATACGGGACTATTTCAGGCCCAGGGCGCCAGCATCGATCTCGCGGCCACGCAGCGGACGCTGCTCGACTGGAATCAGCGCTCTCCGTTCGTGCAGCTGTTGCAGGAGGCGCCGGTCATCGGCATCGAGCGTCGGCAGGGCCTCTTTGAAGTGAAGACTCCGCTTGGGAC
This sequence comes from Burkholderia sp. Tr-862, assembly GCF_011753085.1. Taxonomy (NCBI): domain Bacteria; kingdom Pseudomonadati; phylum Pseudomonadota; class Betaproteobacteria; order Burkholderiales; family Burkholderiaceae; genus Burkholderia; species Burkholderia sp. Tr-862. The sequence goes on along the minus strand of NZ_VWWG01000019.1, from coordinate 59,256 downwards.
CTTCAGTGCCGAAAAGCTGGTGCTGACGCCGGGCCCCTATGCCGACGACGTGTTCAAGCTGCTAGGGTTCCGTATCGCGGCGACCTACTGGAATATGGCCTCGGCCTACTACCGCAAGACTCGGCCGGATATCCAGTACCCCACCTGGTTCGTTTTCCAGAACCCGGTGGGCGACAACGGCAATCAGTTCTACGGCTTCCCGGAGGTGGCCTGGAATTACCCAGGCTATATCCGTGTCGCCTCCGATTTCGTCCTCGCGCCACTGACGTCCCCCGATCAGCGCACGCCCATTCCGAATCCTCAGGAGCTCGCGTTCACGGCCGAGTGGGTCGGCGAGCATATGGAGGGTCTCGAGCCGGTTCCACGCTTCACGTCGACCTGCCTCGTTGCACTCAGCAAGATCGAGAACAAGGAATTGCTGATCGACTTCGCGCCCGACTATGTGCCGAACCACCGCGACATCGTCATCTATGCGACCGGCTGGGCCGGAAAGTTCGTTCCGCTGCTAGGCGAAATTCTCTGCCAGTTGACGCTGGACGGGCATACCCCATTCGACATCTCGCATTTCTCCACCGGTAGCCGCTATTTCAACAAGCTGGCCTGAGCACAGGCCGCGCATCTACGGGAGCAGGACACCATGGCAAGCAAGACCTATTCGATCTTCGGGTGCGGTGCCGCCGGTCTATACACGGCCTGGCGACTGTTGAATGGCCAGACGCGACCGGGGGGCGATCCGCATCGGCAGTTGCAGCAGGGCGACGTCCTGGAACTCTTCGACTGGGGCAAGTACGATTTTTCGAAGGAATTTCAAGGCACCCGTGCACCCGGTGCCCGGGTCTGCACCTGGCACTACCAGAACAATCCCAACCATTCGTACCTCGAATTGGGCGGCATGCGCTATTCGCAATGGAACGGCAAAAACGACGGTAAAGCGCAGGGCCACCGGCTGGTCACGACGGTGATCGCCAAGCTCGGGCTCGACCGCTATGCCGTGCCTTTCAACGAATCGAGCAATCCCCTCTACTACCTGCGCGCCAGGAATCTCTATCAAAACGATATTTCGTCGCGCACGCCGGCGCCGTACGCGGCCAACAACTTTGCTGCCGCGACCACGCCCGACCAGGGCTTCGCCGTCGTCGAAGCGTTGTCGGTCACGAGCACCAGTGGTCCGAGCACACGCAAGCAGTGGGACGCGTTTTATCAGCATGGCCGCATCACGGCCGAACTGCCGTCGAGCTCCATCTTCCAGAAAGGCGATTTGCTCAAGGACATCGGCTATTGGAACCTGATGTACGACCAGCTCGGCTCGGAAGGCTATCAGTACGCCGCTGACGGCAACGGGTACTCGTCCAACGTGATCAACTGGAATGCCGCGGTCGCCTTCGAGGCGAACAACGAATTCACGCCGGGCAATCAGTACATGACGCTGACGACCGGCTACTCGGGCATGTTTCACGCATTGTTTGCGGCCATTGAGCAGTTGGCGACGCAGCGAGGCGTCACGCTTCAGTATTACCCGAACCAGCGGCTGCGCTCCATCCATGTCGAGAACGGCGTCGTCCATTACACGATCGCGAAGCGGGAAGATCCCTACCGGGAGGCTGCCCGTCAGACCACGGCGGCCGCCTGGCTGGCCATGCCGCGCGCGGCGCTCGAACAGGTTGCCCAGGGCTCCCGCTATGACGATCGGGGCGGACTGGACGTCCTGAACGACCGGAAGGTCAAGCTCTATCTCGAGTCGGCCATCATGCAGCCGTCTTACAAGGTCGGCATGTTCTTCGAGAATGAATGGTGGTTGGACCCGGTTACACCCTATCCGCCAAAGATCAACGGCTATGAAGTAACGGATGCCGTGATCGCGTCGCTCACGGAGCAGGACTTTCCGCCGGTGTTCGTGCAGGCGATGTCCGGTTCGGACACGATCCTGAATGTCCAGTTCGCGAGCGCCGACGAGCTGGTCAAGGCTGCGGAAGAAGCTGCCGGCGAGCGGATGACCGTCAAACAGGAAACGTTGCTGCTCGCCGTCGCAAAGCGCAACACCATGGGACCGAGCGTGACCGACACGCCGATCCGCATGGTGGTCTACTTCGGCAATAACGCGGCTGACAAGGATGCAAAGCCGGTCTACGGCCTGCTGGCTTCCTACGACGACGAAACCTTCACGACGTTTTGGCGCGAGTTGGAGCTCGGGCCGAACGAAGAGCGGCATGTGCCGATCGCCGACGATATCCAACCCCTGATCGGGCCGCGCAAGGTGCCCGACAGAATGGTCAAGATGTTGCGAAAGCAGCTGGCGGAATTGCACTTTGGGCCGAATTCGGACTTTGCGAACGTGCCCGAGCCGCTCGAGGCGGCCTATGTCGACTGGTCGCTGCCGCCGTTCCGTGCGGGCTACCATGCGTGGGCCGCGCACTACGACGTTGCCGACGTCCAGCAAAAAATACGCAAGCCCTCGCAGCTGATTGACGGCAAGGATGCGCCCATCTTTATCGTCGGGGAATGCTACTCAAACGATCAGGCTTGGGTGGAGGGCGCCTATTGCACGGCGGAATCGGTGCTCAACGATTTCTTCGACATCGAGCCGTTGATTGATGATTCGGAATACCCGTTCATCTGCCAGCCACGCTGATTGTTCGGCGCATACGGTCGCAGTTGAACGTGGCGCGGATCTCTACGGAGAGCTGGAGCCGGGAAAAGCGAGCGGGACGGGCGGTGACGCGCCCGCTCAAACGACCGCGCGGCCAGTCGAAAGACTGGTTGGCGCGCATCAATACTGAAATACCAGCCATTCCCTGCAGTTCTGCACGACCCTCTTTTTCAGACGTAGTCAATAAGGAGCGGCAATGCAATCTCTCAGACTGTGGCGGCATCTCGCGCCCGGCGGTTCAACCGTGGAGCGGCTTGCGCTTGGTGAGCCGGCCGCCGAAGACACTTCCATCAAGCATCTGCTCAAGCATGAGCTCTCGACGCGCGACTACGTCACCTATCTGCTGTCCATCGACGCGGAAATCGAGCATTGCCTGATGGTGCAGTATCTGTACGCCGGCTATTCGCTGGGCGGGCCGCAGGTGCCGGAGGCGTTTCGCGACACGGTCCGCAGTTGGCAGGAAACCATCCTCGGCATCGCCAAGGAGGAGATGGGCCACCTGATCACGGTGCAGAACGTGCTGCGCCTGATCGGCTCGCCCTTGCATTTCGAGCGTGACGATTACCCGTGGGATACACCGTTCTATCCGTTCCCTTTCATGCTCGAACCGCTGACGCTCGATTCGCTCGCGAAATACGTCTATACGGAGGCGCCGCTCGATTGGGACGGCGGCGAGCTGGGCAAGGATATCCGCCGGCGCGTCGGCGAGCAGGCATCCCAGCCTCATAAGGTCGCCGAGCTGTTTCATACGCTGATTCCGCTCGTCAGGGACCACCTGCCCGATGATGTCTTCCAGGCCGACACCTACCGCTGCCAGGCGGATTTCGCCGAATGGGGACGCGGGTATAAGGGCGGCCACAGGGGCAGCGGCGGCGGTCGCTCTCTAGGCGGAACGCCGGACGTGCTCGTGATGCCCGCCACCTCGCGCGACGACGCGGTGAACGCGCTGGATAAAATCTCCAAGCAAGGGGAGGCGCCCCACGGCAAGGATCCCTCGCATTTCGTGCGCTTCTTGCGGATCTATGTCGAGATGCTGGCGGTCCTCGAAGGCGAGCTGTGCGGCGCCGACATCTGGCTTGCCGCACGCCCCGACGACTTTCTCGAAGAAGCCTGGACGGAAGCCTATCCGGCAGCGGCGGCCGAGCTGCACGCGGCGAAGGTAGACGACACTTGGCGGCCTTCGCGGCCCGTCGCAGTCAATCCCTACGTGGCGCTCGACCCCGAACTCGAGCCGGAGCAGGGCGGCGCACCCGTGACGCCCATCACCGAGCCGGTGACCCAGCTGTGGGCGTCGCTGTTCAACCTGCGCTACCGCATGCTGCTGCAGTACCTGATCCACAGCTTCACGCTCTACGGCGGGCTCAATGCGGCCGGGCAGTTCACGCCGCGCGGCACGATCGTCAATGCGGCGTTCGGCGAGATGTACAACCTGCGCGCGCTCTCGGAGATCCTGATGCAGTCGCGCGTGTCGATGGAGCCGGACGCGTCGCTCGCGGGGCCGCCGTTCCAGATGCCCTATACGCTCGACAGCCCGTTCGGTGAGGCAAACCGCTGGCGCGGGCACCTCGATCTGCTCGAGGCCTCGGAGAACCTCGTGGCGGCCTTGCTGGCCATGACCGATGCCGCGCGCCATCCGTATTTGCTCAGTCTGCGCGAAGCCGACAGGAACCTGGCCGCCGTCGTCAGGCGCATCCTGTCCGGCGATGTCGACCTGGCGCTACTCTAGGAGCCGCACATGCCAATACTGGAACTCCGGATTTTGCCGCCCATCGCGGTCGGCAGGCTGGGCGCCGCGGCGACGCCGCTGGAAGCGTTCGACCTCGTCGTTGATCCCGACAACCCGCTCGACTTTCGACGCATCGTGCCGCGCACCACGCTGGAGGTGGATCCCGAAAGCGGCGAGATCGTGAAGGCCTATGTGCCCGACACGATTCGCTTCAAGGACGAGAACAAGAAGGTGCGGCCTGTTGCGCCTTTTCTCGAAGTGTTTGCGCGCACGAGCGAGGCGCCCGATACGCTGCAGCCGCTCACGCTGCAATTGCTCGCGGCGGAACAACTCGATCTCGACGCGCTGCATTGGGATATCCATCTGGGCAACATCAAGATCTACCGCCGCACCAACGACACGAACGACAAGATCCATGCGAACCTGACCGGCCTCAAGGATCACAAGCGGCACGCGATGCACGGCCATTGCGAGCACTTTCGCCCGGGGCGGCCTCTTCCGCTCGGCCACGTCCAGTTCATCAAGCCGACGGCGCAGTTCCCCGAGATCCGCCTGCGCTACACTCCTGCCGCCGGTCTCGTGTACGGGACGCGGCTGGTGCGCCGCACCTCGGACGACGAACGCGAAGACGAACTGAAGCCCGATCCCGTCATCGATCGCGACCATCTCCTGCTCTACGCCGAGACGCCGGGCAAGTGGCTCGGCTTCAGGGAGGCGGGCGGCCCCACGAAGGCGCATCCTGCGCCGACCAACCCCGCGCAGATTTTTGCCGGATACGCCGACAAGGATGGCAATCAAGTCAGTTGGGGCTATCTCGACGACGAATGCGATGGCCATGTGCAAGTCGTGCTGACGAGGAAGGACGGCTCCACGCTGCGCGCGCACGGCTATATCGGCGCCGGGCCGCCGGCCTATGCGCCCGATACCATGCCGGTGCGCGTGGTGTCTGACGAGATGGAGCAGATTCTTTACGGCATCCACGTCCCGGAAGAGAGCGTATCGATCGACGAAGCCACGCAGATCGTCCTGCGTGCGCTCGAGACGATCCGCCTCATGAACACCGCCGTCATGAACGGCAACCCGATCAACGGAAGGCTCAACGTCGCGAGCACGATGGTGCGGCAGAACACGGCCGACTTCGAGCGCTATTACGAGCCGATCGCCGCCGAATCGATCGTCGACAATCTCGCGCTGCGTGCGCTGCACGAGCGCGTGTTCAGCACGCTGGCGGCGGGTGGCGCGCCGTGGTTCGCCAAGCTGCTGCGCCAGCCCGAGGACATCGGCGACCTGACCGCCGAGGGCTTGCGCAAGATGCCGGCCCTGATGCGCGGGGCGGATGGCCGTAGCCTGACGCTCACGCGCCGCCACATCAACCTGGTGATCAAGGCGGCGCGAGACGCGATGTTCGGCCAACCTGATCCGGAGGGAGACAAGCATGTCGGCTAACGATCCGAACGTTCCGAAAGACCTCGAGCAGCCCGGCAACGGGGAGATCCGCGCGTCCAACCTGACCGCGCAGATTCACCATCGCGGCGTGGGCAACCCGGCCTCGGCGCTGCCGCGCACGGCGATTTCGAATTGCTTCCCGGGCCTGGAGTTCGATTTCCGCAATCTCTGGCGGCGCGCATTCGTGGGCATTACCCTGGTCGAGAACAACAACTACGTCGTCGATGCGGAGCCGGGCTACGAGCATCTCAAGACGCGCCGCCTGCTGAGCTTCGACGGCCACAAGGTCGGCACGATGGTCCTCACGAAAGGGCCGGTGCTGCCAGACGGGGATCCTGTCACGCTGGCGAGCAAGCCCAATCCCCATGCGGTGTCGTTCATGGAGTGGTCCAACTCCATCGCCCGCATCGTGCATTTGCAGGGCCAGTCGGTCGAATGCGAATTCACGGCTCACGAGAACGCCCTGGAAGAGGTGTACTACCACCAAGGCAAAACCGAGACCCTGAAGGCGACGCTCACGCTGAGGCGCTTTTTCGAGGGCGACACCGCCAGCTTCAACCTCGAGATGCTGAAGCCGGGCGAGCTGACGCAAGGCCTCTGCGCGCCCTGGCAGAACGACTATCGCGAATGCGCGTGCTACTACTGGGCCGCGTCGCGACCCGACTTCGTCAATGTCGAGCCGGGCGACGACGGGCTGGCGCGCGGCGACATGTGGCTCTCCAAGCGCCGCACGGGCACGTACGTGCCGGACAATCGCGTCGACACGCGGTTGTGGTCCTACGACGATCTGTTCCGGTCCTGGCAGGAGGATCTGCAGTTCGTGATCCGCGGCAAGGATGCCGATGAAACCTGACCCCGCCGTCGAGCCACTCGCGCCGCTTGCGTCGGCGATGGCGGCGCGCATCGTCGCGGCGTCGCGCCCGCGGCATCCCGGGATCCACGTGGTCGAGGATGCGGAGGGCGCGCAACTGTTGCTCGTGAACGGAAGCCGCCTGTTTCATGTGCCGCACGATCTGCATGACGTGTTTCAGGCGGCGCTCGAGGACGGGGATGCGCAGGCCGTCGCGTCGCTGGTCGCGAGCCGCGGGCTCGACATGCGCCCGGCGATCGACGACGAGCCTTTGACCGAGATGCCGGTGCACGCGTTGTCGCTTGCCGTCGCGCAGAAATGCAATCTGGGCTGCACTTATTGCTACGCCCAGCAAGGGGAATTTGGCGGCAAGGCGAAGAACATGCCGCTCGAAACCGCGCTTACGGCAGTCGACCTGCTGATCGAGCAGGCGAGCGAGGGCGGCAAGATCAATCTTGCATTCATGGGCGGTGAGCCGCTCGCCAATCGCGCGGTGCTGCGCGCGGCGACTGTCCACGCGCGGGAGCGCGCCGATGCCCGCGGAATCCGATGCCAATTTTCAGTGACGACGAACGGCAGTCTGCTGCAGGAAGACGACGGGGCATTCTTCGAAGAGCACGGCTTCGCTGTCACCGTCAGCCTCGACGGCCCCGCGCCCGTGCATGACCGCTTGCGTCCGTTCAAGGGCGGCATGGGCTCGTTCGATCACATCATCGAGCGCGTGACGCCGTTGCTTGCGCGCCAGCGGCGCATGCAGGTCTCGGCGCGCGTGACCGTCACGCCGTTCAATCTCGACTTGCCGAGCACGCTCGATACTTTCGTCGACATGGGGTTCCACAGCGTCGGTTTCTCGCCGCTGCTGCGCGCATCGAACGGCCGCGCGGAAATGGGCCCGGACGATATGGCGGACATGCTGCAAGGGATGATCGCCTGCGGGCTCGCGTTCGAGCAGAAGGTCATGCGCGGCGAGCGCTACCCGTTCTCGAACATGCAGAACGCGCTGCGCGAAATCCAGCGCGGCACGCATCGGCCGTATCCGTGCGGCGCAGGGGCGGGGTATTTCGGCGTCTCCGCCGATGGCGAGCTGTCGGCGTGTCACCGCTTCGTCGGCGACGAGGCCGGCGTCATGGGGCATCTCTCCACCGGCGTCGATCAGGCGCGCCAGACGATCTGGCTCGCCGAGCGTCACGTGCACAAGCAACAGCCCTGCAATGCATGCTGGGCGCGCTATCTTTGCGGCGGCGGGTGCCATCACGAGGTCCTCGAGCGCGGACGCAGTGCCTGCGATTACATCCGCGGCTGGCTGCACTATGCAATCGGCGCGCACGGCAGGCTCGCGCGCTATGCGCCGGCCTGGTTTGCCGGTTCGCCTGGTGCGTCGTCTAGTGGTGCGGGAAGAACGGCGTGAATCGCACGTTCGACATGCTCGTGACTGGCGCCGGTCCCGCTGGCCTGTGCGTGGCGCTTCGCTTGAACCATCTCGGGCATCGCGTGCTGCTCGTCGAGCGAAGCCCGCTATGGCCTCGTCCGCAGATCGGAGAAGCGCTGACGCCGGGTGTCAGAAACATCATCGGCTACCTCGACGCGGACGAGGTGCTCGATTCCGTTCCCATCCTCGCAGGCACGCCCACGAGCGTACGTTGGACGAGCGAATCGATCGAGACGGTGGCGCACGACGGCGCCGTCGTGGAGCGCGCCGCATTCGATGCGGCGCTGCTGCGCTTGGCCGTGGCGCGCGGCGTGGAAGTGCTGCGGCCGGCGAGCCTCGCGCAAGTCGACGGAGCGCCCGGGGCCTGGCGCGTGCAAATCGCTACGCCCGACGGGCTGCGGAACGTCGAGGCGCACGTGCTGCTCGATGCCCAGGGCCGGCAGAGCCGGCGCGAGCCGCAGCGCTTGCACGCGCCTCGGCTGTCCACGGTATGGGCCGAAGCCGCGATGGAAACACCGACTGCGCATGCCGATGCCGCCACGCGCGTGGAAGCGCTCGATGACGGATGGATGTGGGGCGCTGCGCTGCCGGGCGGCCGTTACCGCGTTATGTTCACGTTCGATCCCTCCGCGCGGGACGACGCGCTCGAACGCGAGCCGGAGTCTGTCTTGCGCAACGCCTGCACGCGAAGCGCGTTGTTCAAGGACATGGCAGGTTTGCCTTGGTGCGATTCGCCTCGCATGTGCGTATCGACACCCTACGTCGACGCGCTCTCCTGGCAGGACGGACGCATCAAGCTCGGCGACGCGGCCTTCGCGCTCGACCCGATCTCGTCGTCGGGCGTCGAGAAGGCGATGCGCTTCTCGCTCCAGGCCGCTATCGCGATCAACACGTGGTGCCGGGCAAGCGATGCCTCGGAGCGCGAACTGGCCCAGCGCTTTTACGAATCGCGCCTGATCGAAAGCGCGGCGCGTCACCTCGCATGGACCGCCGGGTACTACCGTCAGGCATGGTGCGCCGAATCGCCTTTCTGGCGCCTGCGCTCGACGCCCGCATTGACGACCGATACGGTTGCGACGTCCTCGCTCGGCGACGAAACCGCGGCGCGCGTAGACCTCATGACGCACGCGCTGCAAGACGAATTGGCGCACGTGCCGTCGAACCAGCCCCAGCCCAGTGAGCCCGCGCCTCCGCTGCCCTTGCACAGTCCGATCCGCTTTGCCCGCAATACCGGCATTGTCGTGGTGCCTTGCGCGACCGGCGACCGCGTCACCGCGCATCCTGCCTTGCAGCATCCGAGTCTTGATCGACCCGTCGCGTTCTGGAATGGCGTGGCGCTGTTTCCGCTCCTCGACATGCTGACGCGGGCAACGCATCCGCTCGAACTGATTGCGTTTCTCGGCAGATCGATGGAAGCGGCCAGGGCGCAACAGCTGCTCGAATGGCTGTGGAGCAAGCAAATGGTCGAGCCCGCTGTCTTCGGCGCGTGACGCCGATTGTAGTCGCCCGTGTTCGAGAGTGTCCGCGATTTTGACAATACTGTACAAACAGTATAGTGATTTTTTGCATGAATTGAATTCGGCTGCGGTCTGTCCGGGGGCAGATCCGCCTTGCGGCAAAGCGTTTCAATTCTGAAACGCATTCGGTTGATTTTGCCGTCATCACTTCCTGATTAACCTCGCCACATCTCCGCAAAGCATTGAAATGCCTAAGCAGGAACGATGCTTGCATGACAAGCGGTGTCGACGACGCGCGATCAAACCTACTAGACCAGTAGAGTGTGTTTCTCCTGCGGCTGAGTTTTCTCCGCCGCAACAACACGCAGTCGGACTCGCGCGTCCTTCCGGGACGTCGGCGCGTCCGAGTGGACGGCGGTACAGAATAAGTTGCAAGTGCAACCAGTCGGCGTCGGGGACCCAGAATCATGACATCCACGTTCACGCTGGTGCTACTCAACTGGGAAATCGTGATGAGCATGCCTGCAACCTTCACGTTCGCTTTGCGATACGGAGGCAACGCGACGTTCTACGCCCGGAGCGCTGGCTATCCAGCAGGTGCCGCTGTATATCTGCTCGCGGCGCATCTGTCGGATGCGCCTGCGTCGTTAGCTGACAGGTTCTATCGAGCAAACAAGGTTTTCGAACTAACCACTCTCGATGCGCACAAGGATCTGTCTTACGGTTATGCCATCGATCTCGGTGGGCATTTGCTCGCGTATCGGATCGACTCTGATACCGACGAGTGGGAAAGAATCTTCTCAGGGCACTATGCCTCATTCATCAATGGACATGCGCCCGCCGATGCTCTTCGCGACGGCACCCTTAAACTGATCAAGACGTCGAGCATGGAAGGTTGTCGCGAATGGGTCACTCGCGGGCAGCTCATTAAGCGTCATGCTGACGCTGTCACCGCACTGGCATCCCATCGCGAGCGATTTCCGGACTGCACGGAAAGCATTGCAAGCTATCAAAGCAAGGTCGCCGCGCTCGATCTTGCGCTGCAGCGATATTACGAAGAAGAGGGCTTCGAGTGAGTCCTTCGTTGGGCGCGTTGCACGCGTCCACTGCAGAACAAGGATCGAGATATCTAACGCCATCTGCATCCATGCCCCGTGCGAGTTGCAGCCAATCGTGAACGATTGACCGGGCGAGAGGAAGGAGGGCGGAACAATTTTCTTATGGTCTCGTGCGTCTGCTCAATCGACGCGACTGGTAACGCTTCCGAACTAGGGCATCTACCTACGGAGCGGCGCACCGGATTCAATACTAAACGGATACAATAAATCCACTAAACGAACATCGTGCTTTCGTGGGAAATAGTTGGGTTGCCGGACTTGCCTTCGAGCCTTCCAGACAGGCAGATGCAAGGTCTGCGTCGAACCACACAAGGGAGCGTACGAATGACGAGTTTCACGCCGGATCAACTGGTTGCGTCAAGCAAAGCCACAGCGGCCGCCATGTTTGCGCTTGCGAATCAGGCGTTCCACGGTTGCGGGCAAATGATCCAATTCAACCTGCAAGCGGCTCGACAGGCGCTTGCCGAAAACGGCTCGTATTGGTCGGAAACACTGTCATACATGGCTCCGGAGCAAGTCATCGCCCACCATACGAAGCTCATGGAGTCGAGCACGAAGCACGCGTTAATGTATGGCGGTCAGCTTGCCGCCAGTGCGTCGAACAGCCATGCGGAATGGTTGAAGATCGTCGGATCGCAAATCGAATTGCATTCCCGCAGCCTTCCGCGCTTCTGAACGTCTTGCGCGAGGCACACACCGGCCTGCACAAACGTTACGACGAGCACGCCGACTGCGTCGTTTCGGTCGCGGTCATGTACGTGCGTCGCGTTGTTGTTGGCACCACGGCGATGTGGCGCCATGCGTCGGCGCATGCATCCATACCCGAATGTTTCGATGCGAGGACCCTATGCTCACGATGCTCAGTCCGCACGAAATCACCACGTTGATGATGGTGGGGGACGCCCAGGACCAGATTGGATCCGACCGCGAAGAGCTTGTCACGTTATTGGAGCGCCAACTGATCGCCTTCGATCCTCTGGCGTCAGATGATCGGCATATTCAGGTGACGGCGAAAGGTCATGCCGTCCTGAAAGCGGTCTCGCGAATTCGCTAAGCGGAGCGGGCAATTCGGCAAGGCCTGTCTGGTCTATTCAAGCAGGCCGGTCAGCGAAATAGTCGCCCATAATTCCCAGCCTAGGTGGGAGTCGCCTGTCGCCCGGACTGGGCGCAATGACGGAGGCAACGATGGACGGATCATGGGTTGGGATTGTGGTCGGGACGTTCGTGCTGGCCCTCGCGGCGATCGCCGTCGCGAGCCATTATCGCCGTGAGCATCGTCGTGCTGAATTGCTCAGGAACCTGGATCACCACGACTGGTGTCGCTGGACACATGCTCATCGAGTCAGCTCACGCGCAGTGAAACGATGAGACGGTGTTTGCATACAAGCGGACTCAAGGTTGCTGTTCATCGGTGCCTCGACATGTTCGGATTGACGTTGCAGCCGGCTCATCCAATCCGGGTGTCCGATGGTGACGTTATTGGCCCGCGGACACATCTTCTGCGGTCACGTGCTCGCGACGGGCGATCCCTTTTGCAGCAGCTTGCCGAATGCCACCGGTTCAAGTGGATGGCCAAGCAGGAATCCCTGTACCTCGTCGCACATCAACGTTTTAAGCTGTTCCAGTTGCGATACGGTTTCGACACCCTCCGCGACCACATCCATTTTCAGCGTGTGCGCCAAGGCAATGATTGCTCGAACGATCGCGCTGCCTTCAGGGTTGTGCCTGTCGAGCTCATGGGTGAAGAAACGGTCGATCTTCAATTGCTTCGCACGAAACCGTTGCAGGTAGCTCAGGCTGGAATAACCGGTGCCGAAATCGTCGATCGCCACTTCAAAGCCGTTTTCCTGGAATTCGTGAATCATCGCAGTCGTGTGCGCGGCGTCCTGCATCGCCACAGTCTCGGTAATCTCGAACATGAGCTGCGCGGGTTTCACGCCCTCATTACTCAGGATTCCGAGAAAATTCGCAACCAGATCCGACTGGGCTAACTGTCGAGGCGACAGGTTGATGGCGACCTGGAGGGGCGGTAATCCGTCTGCTCGCCACCGCTTCAAGTGGCGGCACGTTTCTCGTACGACCCAGTAACCGATTTGCACGATCTGCGCCGTGCGTTCGGCGATGGGGATGAACTCCGCCGGCATCAATGTACCGAGTTCCGGATGGTTCAGCCGCAACAGCGCTTCGGCGCCGCTCAGCGCGCCGCTGCCACCGTGGAATTTTGGCTGGAAATGTAGCTCGAAGTAGCCGGCGACCAGGGCTTCGTGCAACGCGCGCTGGACTTGCAACTTGCGGTTGGCCGCCACGTTCATGTCGCCCTGGAAGAACCGGTATGTGCTGCGTCCGGCGCGCTTTGCCTCATACATCGCAACGTCGGCATGCTTGAGCAGTACTTCCACGGTCTCACCGTCACGTGGGTATAGCGCAATGCCGATACTCGGCGTGACTTGCAGCGGCTGAGCGTCGTTCCAAAGGCCCTCGCGCATCCGGTTCATCACGTTTTCCGCCGCACGCTCGACATCGGCGACGGACGAAACATTTTCCAGTAGAACCACGAATTCGTCGCCGCCCAGGCGCGCCACGGTGTCGCTGGCGCGCACGCATTGCTGTAATCGAAGCGCAAATGCCTTCAACACTTCATCGCCCGCGGTATGTCCAAGCGAATCGTTGATGGTCTTGAAACCGTCGAGATCCATGAACAGCACGGCAAACTCGGCTTGGGATTGACGGTCTGCGTGGATCGCAGACTCGATGCGCTCCATCAATGTGCGGCGGTTCGGGAGGTCGGTCAGTTCGTCGAATTGCGCCATGCGAACGATCTCACCGTTGAGCCGCGTGACAACACTCGCAAGAAATGACGTCCGTGCCCCCGAGCGGCTGAGCACGAGCGTCACGATCAAAATCGCCAGCGTGGAGAGCGTCACCGCCGTGGTGAGCAGGGGCGTCGCGATCTCGTGCGTCGCGCCGCAAATCGACCCCGGCAGGAACGTGGCGGCGGCATTCGCGGTGTAGTGCATGCCCGTTATCGCGATGCCCATGACGCAAGCGCCAGCGACTCTCTTGATGTTCAGCTGGCGTTGATTGGCGGCGTTGAGGGATTGCGAAATCCAGAGTGCGGCGCCGGAGGCGACAATTGCGATGCCAATCGATGCAGCAACCAGCACGGGGTCGTAGGTGATGGCCGGCTGCATTTTCATCGCAGCGTCCCCGGTGTAATGCATGCCGGCAATGCCCAGTCCCATCAGGATGGCGCTGGTGACGAGACGCCCAGGCGATAAAGACGCGCGCGAGACGATGTACAGGGCAAACCACGACACGACGATGGCGATAGCGAGCGAGGCACCCGTAATCGCGAAGTCGTAGCCGAGCGAAATGGGCAGCGCAAATGACAGGACGCCGATGAAGTGCATCGACCAGATACCGATACCCATTGCCATGCCGCCGCCGGCTATCCACGCCTGACGCCGCCGCTCATGGCTGAGCAGGGCAATTCGGCTGGAGAGGTCGAGTGCCGTATAGGCCGCGAGCGTTGCGACTACCAGAGACAATGCAGCAAGCCAAGGGTTATAGGTACCGTGCACAATGAATTTCCCCGTTTTCCGCTACCGATAACGTGCGTGTCAGTCGAGCCAGGACGTGGCTTCGGCGAGCATTATACGGACCGTGGATTGGCGTGATCCGATCGTGACGTGCGCCTTTCGATTGAGCGGGGGCGGGCTTTCGTCAGACGTTTTCGTCAAACACCATCGCCGCCTTTGGGGAAACGTGACGGTGGTTTCCTGACATCCCTTTGTGATCAACGCATTGCGGCCGATCCCCGGATTGCCGACGAGCCAGTGTCCGGAAACCAGGTCGACGTCTTCGCACACTGGGACCCGCAAGCCGCCCCGCTCGCAACTACGGCGAACTGACGCTGTCTACACGCATACCTCCACGCCGAGCGCCTACTATGGTGCCAAGATCAGCTGGGTGAACAACGGTTGGCAACTGAAGATGCGCGATGGCCGAACGATGTTCTTCGCAGAGTGCGCGGGATGCTCGAACTCTCGAATGGCCGCGCTTCGTGAGTTTGACGATCACCTGGGAAACAAGCTGACACTGACACGCGATGCCTACGGGAACCTGACGCTCATCAATAACCCGGATGGCCGTTTCATTAGCTTGACCTATGACAGTTCCAACCGGGTGACGCAGGCGCAGGACAGTATCGGCCAGACCGTCACTTACCAGTATGACTCGAACGGCCGTTTGGCGCAGGTCACCGATCCTGATGGGGGTATCGAGCACTACACGTATGACTCCGCGAACAACATGCTGACGGTTACGAGGCCAGGTGGTCAGGTGATGTTGACCAACCAGTACGACTCGCACAACCGGGTAGCGCAGCAGACACTTGCCGATGGGGGGATTTACCAGTTTGCCTACACGCTTGATGGCAGCGGGAATGTGACGCAAACCAGTATCACGGATCCGAACGGCAACGTGCGTCAGATCGTGTTCAACAGCAGTGGCTACTCGACTAGCGCGACTTGGGCAGTAGGTAAGCCGGAAGCGCAAACTTTTACCTACGGCCGAGGTGCTGGGACCAACTGGCTGACCTCCAACACGGATGCGCTGGGGCGCACCACGAGTTACACGTACGACACTGCGGGTAATCTCGCGACAGTAACCGCGCTATCGGGAACCTCGCAGGCAGTCACCGGCACCTATACCTACGAGTCGGTGTTTAACCGCCCGACCACCTATACGGACGGGCTTGGGCACACCACGACCTACCGGTACGACAGCTCGGGAAATCTCTCCGAAATCGACGATCCGCTGACCAACGCCACTCACTTTACCTACAACAGCCTTGGGCAGATGACCGGGAGCACTGATCCGCTAGGCCATGCGACAACGTTTAGCTATCAGTATGGGGATCTGGCAGGCATCACCGATCCACTCGGTCGCACGGTTACACGCTACACCGATGGCATCGGCCGGCTAATGTCGGTTTCCGACCCGCTGGGAAATCGCACCGTGTTTGACTATAACGGGCGGAGCCTGCCGACTCGCGCGACGGATGCGCGCGGTGGCATCACGAGCTTGGCCTATGACGCCAACGGCAATCTGACGACCTTCACGGACGCTCGAGGTGGAGTAACGAGCTTTGCCTACGACGCTAAGGAGCGGCGAGCGAGCCGCACTGATCCACTGCAGGCGGTTGAGACCTACGTCTACGACGGCAACGACAACCTCACGAAGTTCACTGATCGGAATGGCAAGATCGCGACGTTCAGTTACGACGGGCTCAACCGCGGTGTATCGGCTGCCTACGGGCAGACCAGTTCCGGAGGTAGCCTGACGGCGCCCGATGCGACGGTGGCCACTACCTACGATGCGGGCGACCGCGCTACCCAAATCACCGACAGCCAAGGCGGCACCATCACGCGCACCTATGATGGTCTTGATCGCCTCACGGCCGAGACCACATCGCAGGGTAGCGTCGCGTACGTGTACGATGCCGCGAGCCGGCGGACCAGTTTCCAGGTGTCGGGCCAGAATGTAGTCACGTATGGCTATGACAACGCGAATCGCCTCACAGGTATCACGCAGGGTAGTGCGCAGGTGGCGTTCACCTACGATGCCGCGAGCCGGCGCTCCACGTTGACTTTGCCCAATGGGATCGTTGCCACCTACAACTACGATACGGCAAACCAGTTGACCGGTATCTCCTATGCGAACGGCAGCACTAGCGTTGGCAACTTGACCTATGCGTATGACAACGCCGGCCGGCGTACGCAGATTGGCGGAACGCTCGCCAACATGAACCTGCCGGCAGCGCTCGCGAGTGCAACCTATGACGCGGATAACCGCTTGACCAACTGGTCCGGTAATACGCTGACCTATGACGCAAACGGTAGTCTCACCGGCGATTTGCCTCACGTACGGGTGGGATTCGCGCGGCCGACTCGCTTCGTTGGCTGGGACTGCAACCGCAAGCTTTGGCTATGACGCGATGGGGCGACGATCCGCGAAGACAGTGAATGGCACGGCCACGAATTTCCTCTACGACGGGCCTAACACGGTGCAGGAACTGGCGAGCGGCGCGCCTACCGCGAATCTCCTGACTGGGTTAGGGGTCGACGAGACCTACAGTCGGGCCGACGGGGTCGGCGTGCGCAGCTACCTCAGCGATGCGTTGGGTAGCACGATAGCGCTCACAGACGCCAGCGACACGATCAAGACGAGTTATAAGTATGAACCGTACGGCAATACATCTGTAACCGGCGAAGTCAGCACGAACGCCGCTCAATACACCGGTCGAGAGAACGACGGAACAGGCCTATATTTTTATCGAGCAAGGTACTATCACGCAGGATTCAGTCGATTCGTGACCGAGGATCCGATTGGGTTGTCGGGCGGGGAAAATCTCTACGCCTATGTATATGGTAACCCCATTAATTTGACAGATCCTAGTGGTCGTTTCGGGCTGTGGGGAGCTGGGATCGGTCTCGTTTCCGGAGCTGCGGCCGGTTATGCATCAGGTGGATGGCAGGGTGCAGTGGCAGGCGGAGCTGTTGGCGCTGTTGTAGGCGCTGTCGCTCCACAAGTGGCGGGCGCATTCGGTGGCATGGCTGGAGCTGGAGCCGCCGGAATGTTTGCTGCTGCCGGAAGCACCGCAGCCTTAGGTGCGGCGGGAACAGTAGCCGGAAATGCACTAGCTGGTAAGTGCCTCGCGGACGGACTAGCATACGGAACAACTCTTGGCGCGTTAGCTCCACTCATGAGTGGGGAGGCTGCAGTTGTCGGAGCAGGAGGTGAAGCGGCGGTCGGCGCAGGCATCGCAAATGGATTTTCTGCTCTAACAGGAATATTTGGCGCCATAGGAGCTGCCATGGCCCCCGGGGCCGAGCATGGATTCCGGAGATGAGGCTACCAAGATGTATGAGAATTCCCCGCCGAGTACGCCGGCCGTATTTAAAGCGAAGGGAGCAGCCCTAATGGCTGTGTGGCTGTGCGTGGTTGTTTGTATCTTCGATTTTTTTGGATCATTATTAATAATGCATGGGGCGGTATTAAGCGGCGTGATTTTTATCGCGTCTGCTTTTCTGTTTTTCGGGGCAACCGCCATTGCAATTATCAACAATTGGTCTGACGTAGAAATTGACAATAATGCGATATCGAGAAGAATTTTGGGTTCGACTTGGCAAAAAATCGACTGGGAGAATGTTGGATTAATCACCGCGTTTCCTGTATCCGGTGGCTACGGGTACTCCGCGAGGGCATTCAATATTTTTCCAAAAACTAGGCCGCGATTTAGGGTTTTGCCATCGGGAAAGATGGTTTTTAATGACAAACTAAACAACGCGGAAAAGATGATCGAATTGCTCAACTATTACGCTTCGATATATGGAATTAATATTAAAATCAGCAAGACGATAGGGGGAGAACTCGATTCAGCCACCCATTTGTAGAATGGGCACGGTGCTCGCACACGACCGCGCCGGCTATTACTGGAACAATTGGCGCGCCGAAACGCTCACGATCAGCCACCGATGAAGGGGGCAGCAGTTAATCGAACCCTTGGCGTAGGGATGCATGAACGTGGCAGCTGGAACGAAACGGGCGTTGGCCGCCAGCAGCCGCGGCCGTTGTGTCGTCCGATTTCGCCGCCGAGCCTATCGTCGCTTGCTCCCGCCAACTCTTGGTACTTGTGGCGCTGTGTTGCTTCCATCCAAACCAGGAGCCAAACCATGACCACAGTTCGAAAGCAACTCACCGACCACGGATAATCGTTCAACTCGCGCGAAATCTGGCGGTAAGAGCGAGGTATGTCGAGATGCTGCTGCGACATCTGAACTTAGGACCTACAGCAAAAACTTCGATCATACATATTATGTAAAATGGAATTAGTTTTGCCAATCCATGACATCAGTGGTGTCGAGGTTCACCGCTACCGTCTCGGAGCGTTCGATGACGAATACCATATTCTCCGGTGAAGGACGCGAATGATCGGTCACGCCAACGATAGACACGAAGCTTGGAAAGCGGAGTTCTTGCATCAGGAAAGCGCCTCAACGGTAGGTAGTTTCTGAGGCGTTAGTGGGCACGAGGCCGGGATAGCCGGATTGGAAAGCGTGGAGCGACTATCATACTGGCTACCTCGTTATACAGAACGAATCTAATGCTAAGTACTTTGTGGGCATCGATGAACAGCTCACACTCAACCTGTCTTCAGTGCCTTTCCCCCATCTATGCCCCGTTCCAACTCGATTCAATGCCTGCCGCGCGCATCCCGCCCTCGTCTGAACGCTTTTGACGACTGGCTCATGGCGCCGCCGTTACCCGCCAGGCTGGATGGATTCAGGCGCTTTGTTTGGGAGTTTTTCTTCTTTGGCCTGAAGGAAGCGCGTAGTTGTCTGTTCGCCGGTTTGTTCTTCCTGGCGGTGTTCGCCACGCCGCGCGCCGGGCTCTGGGGCGTGCCACGTTATGATGTACTACTAATCGCTGCGCTGCTTATTCAGGTGGCCATGGTTTGCACGCACCTGGAGACGCTGGACGAACTCAAGGTCATCTCGCTGTTTCATTGCGTGGGCTTTGCGCTGGAGGTGTTCAAAACCTCGGGCAGCATCCAGTCCTGGGCTTATCCCGACCCTGCCTACACAAAACTATGGGGCGTGCCCCTGTTCTCCGGCTTTATGTATGCCGCCGTGGGCAGCTACATCATCCAGGCCTGGAGGCTATTCGATCTGCACATACGTCATCATCCCCCGCACTGGATGGCGGCGCTGATCGCAGTGCTTATCTATGTCAATTTTTTTACCCACCACTATATTGGCGACTACCGCTGGTATCTGGCAGCCTGCGCTCTGGGCCTGTATGCTCGGACCACCGTGGTGTTTCGTCCACTGGATCGAAACTACCAGATGCCCTTGCTGCTGGCCTTCGTGCTCATTGGCGGTTTTATCTGGCTGGCCGAAAACATCAGCACCTTTGCGGGCGTATGGCGCTATCCGAACCAGATCGGAGCATGGTCGGCCGTGCACGTGGGAAAATGGAGTTCATGGTCCATGTTGGTCATCATGACCTTCACTATCGTGGCTAATCTCAAGCATATCAAGCAGCGCATCCACGTGCCGCGCTGAGGTAATCGTCAATGACCGATCCTGGTGGCGCAGGTCGCGGCGGCGGCGATGGGTGGCATTCCTTTCGACGATAGTGTTCACGCGTCCGCTGGTTGCGACATCTCAAATGTGCTCTATCGCTCACCGCCGGCCGGAAAACAACGGGCGAACCTGTTTTTTCGTCTTCCAGAATAACTAAATTCTTCCGATTATCGAGGGTCTATGGATTTTCTGGCGGCCATGCGGATATTCGTGCGGGTTGTCGAGCGTGGCAATTTATCGAGGGCCGCGAAAGATCTCGGCTTGGGCCAACCGACCGTTAGCGACCGCGTCGATCGGCTCGAACGGTTTCTCGGCGTCAAATTGCTGCTCCGGAACACGCGTGCGGTGTCGTGCACCGATGAAGGCGTTCTGTTCTATCAACGAAGCAAGATCGTGCTCGACGCGGCCGACGAGGCGCGGGCCGTCCTCACGCTCGGCAACAACCTCCTGCGTGGGCGCATTCGCATTGCCGCCCCACATGGGTTCGGCGAAGTCGTGCTGCCGGAAATCCTCGCCGTGATCCGCGAACATAATCCGCAGCTCTATATCGATCTCGTCCTGAATGACGAAATCACCGACCCCGTCACCGAGGGCGTCGATATTTCATTGCGGCTCGGCCAGATCAACGATGGCAATTTCGTCGCGCGTCGATTGGGTTACGTACGACGCGTACTGGTCGCGTCGCCGCTTTATATCGAAAAGCACGGGCTGCCAGAGGAACCGACCGACATCGTCGGGCACCCATTCATTCGCGTCACGGGGCGCTTCAACGACGGCCAGCTCCGCCTGATGAGTCCGTCGAAACCGGTGCGGCCGACGCCGATCAACGTCGTCATCAGCACCAGCCACTGGCGGCCGGTCTACGAGCTACTGCTGAACGGCGCGGGTATCGGCGTCCTTCAGGAACCCGTCTGCATCGACGCCCTGGAACCCGGCCGGCTCGTCAGGCTGCTGCCGGATTACACGGTACCGGGATTCGACCTGCATGCGCTGCTGCCGGTCACGCGGCCCGTCCCTTCGAAGACACAGGTCGTCATGAAGATCATCGAGGAGTATCTGCCAAAGGTGATGGCGCGGGCTGCGGACGGCGCGCTCGACATGTAGCGCGCAGCGCCAGCAAGCAGCGCGGCGCCGATGGCCCGGACAGGCCGCCCAAGCCGGCGAAGGTCACACCCGGGCGGCATCGCGACAGCGATGCGCGCACCGGGAGAAGACACATCAGTCGTAGGCGCGCGAGCCGACGGACACGATCGGCACGGACCACTTTCGGCCATACGCCAGCATCATCACGAAGCTGAGGACGAAACTCAGGCCGCCGACCATCAGCAGGCCGAGCTCGCCGAGCACGGGCAACAGGTTGGTGAGGAAGCCCGTCACGACCCAGGCGATCGCCATCACGGAGCCGGCGACGCCGAGCGCCCAGCCCTGGCGGTCCTCGGTCACCGCGTCCGAATACGCGGTGTACATGGTGGTATATGCAACCATGTCGAAGCAGCCGACCACCATGCCGAGCACCCAGAGCGTGTTTTCATGCGGAAACAGCGCCGACAGCACTTGCCCGATGCCCGCGATCAGCAGGCCCGTCTTCGCGATGTCGACCACGCCCCAGATTTTCAGCATCAGCCGCACGATCACCATCAGCCCGAACACGAAGGACATGCCGATCAGGCCGCTGAACAGGCCGAGCTGCGAGCTGGTGTAATGAAATTTCGTCTGCAGCACCAGCATGATCGTCTGCAGATACAGCCCGTAGCCGACCTGCATCAGGAAGAACACGATCGACAGGAACGCGATGCGGCGGTGCGCGCCGGCCTGGTAGATGATCCGCAGCGGCATCAGCAGGTCCACACGCGTGTTGCCGGTCGGCGCGACCGCGTTGCGATATGACCAGAACGTCCAGAGCCCGCAGACGACCGACAGCGCGGCGACCAGCAGGAACGGCGTGCCGTAGTTGAAGAACGGCGCGATCGTGCGATCCGACGTGACGCCGCCGAGCACGGGGCCGACGATGACGCCCGCGCTGAACGCGATCGACATGATGCTCATGTTGTACGCCTTGGTTTCCGGCGTGCTCATGTCCGTGATCGCGGCCTGCGCGATCCCCTGGCAACCGGCCATCAGCCCACTCAGGCCGCGTCCGATCAGCAACAGCGCGATATTCGGCAGCAGCGCGCCGACCGCCATCAGGAAGTAGCTGAGCGCCAGGCCGAACACGCACAGCAGCAGGATCTTCCGCCGGCCGTAGCCATCGGACAGCTCACCCATCAGCGAGGAGCCGAAGAACATGCAGAACGGATAGACGCCGTACCCGAGCCCCAGGTAGAAATTGCGGAGTTGCGGACTCGTATCGGCCCCGATGATGCCCGATTGGGGGTCGGAGAAAATCGCCGCCATGATCGGGTACACGAGCCCGAACCCCATCGCGTCGATCGCAATGGCGAGCAGGCATGGACCCAGTAGTTTGATATGGAGTTTGGACATGAATGGCCTCGTAGTCACGTGACGGCTACGGTAGTCGAAGGCCGGTTTTGCGAGTAGAGACGTATCTGCGATAGAAATTATCGTAGTTACCGATGACCAACGATTTCCTTTCAGATACGTAGAGAACAGCTGATGACAGCGGGTTCGCGGTCCGCCCGGGCATGGGCGCACGAACGGGAATTTAAAACGAGGACCTAATAGGCAGACAGATCGATGAAGACTTTCCCGCGTTCTGTCGCATGAACGTCGTTTGTTGGTGCCACGCTTGTTCTCTACAGCCTTCGAACCAGCGCCGGACCTGAAGCATCGAGCCTACGATGAGCGCTGAGACGAATCCGCATCTGCGCTACCCACCGGGCCAGCCCAAGCCGCCCGGTCAGGCCAACGAGCGCAACGGCGCCAGCGGCAAATCCCCCAATCCCTGATTTCGGTCAACCGTCTCTCGCGCGTTCGGGCTGTAATCGAATTACCGTCCCGTCGACTCCGCTGAGGCGATCCATGAAACTGACTTTTCTCGGCGCGACCGAAACCGTGACCGGCTCGAAGTACCTGCTCGAGCACGGCAGCCGGCGCGTCCTGGTCGATTGCGGCCTGTTCCAGGGTACGAAGAACCTGCGGCTGCGCAATTGGCAGCCGCTGCCGCTCGCGCCCGACACGCTGGACGCGGTCGTGCTCACCCACGCGCATCTCGATCACTCCGGCTATCTTCCGGTGCTGGTGCGTGAAGGCTATCGCGGGCCGGTGTACTGCACGGCGGCCACGGCCGAACTCTGCGACATCATGCTGCGCGACAGCGCGCGGCTACAGGAAGAGGAAGCCGACTTCGCGAACCGGCACGATTATTCGAAGCATCATCCGGCGCAACCGCTTTACACGCTGGACGACGCACAGCGCGCGCTGCGCCTGCTGAAGCCCGTTGCGTTCGACGAATGCACCACGCTGGGCGGCGGCCTGTCGTTCCGCCTGCTGCCGGCCGGGCACATCCTTGGCGCGGCGAGCGTCGTGATGCACTGGGATCACAAGGTGCTCGCGTTCTCCGGCGACCTCGGCCGGTATCACGACCCGATCATGCAGCCGCCGCGGCCGCCCGCGCATGCGGACTACGTCGTCGTCGAATCGACGTACGGCGACCGGCTGCACCCGGCGTCGGATCCCGAGAACGAACTGGCCGCCATGTTCGACAAGACCTTCGCGCGCGGCGGGGTCGTCGTGATGCCCTGCTTCACCGTCGGCCGCACGCAGGAAATCCTGCACTACATCGCGCGGCTGAAGGCGTCCGGCCGCATGGCGCGCGTCCCCGTATTCCTCGACAGCCCGATGGCGACGAACGCGACCGAGATCTATCGCCACCATATCCTCGAACATCGCCTGACCGTTTCCGAAGCGAATACGCTCGGCCACGCGGCGACGATGGTCCGCTCGGTCGACCAGTCGAAGGCGATTGCCGAACACCATGGCCCGATGGTCATCATCGCCGGCAGCGGGATGGCGACCGGCGGACGCGTGCTGCATCACCTGAGCCGCTATGCGCCCGATGCGCGCAACACGATCGCGCTGGTCGGCTACCAGGCCGCCGGCACGCGCGGCGCGGCGTTGGCCGCACACGAGCCAACGCTGAAGATTCACGGCGAGTACGTCCGCGTGCGTGCGCACGTCGAGTCGATCACGGCGCTCTCGGCCCACGCCGACTATGAAGAGATCCTCAAGTGGCTCGGCACGATGCAGTGCGCCCCCGTCCGGACGTTTATCACGCACGGCGAACCCGCTGCCGCGGACGCGTTGCGGCGGCATATTGCAGAGCGCCTGCGTTGGCCGTGCGAGGTGCCGGCTTACGAGCAACGCGTCGATCTGGACGAAGTCGCAACCGGCGGCGCGCAGGGATCCACCATGCTTTCATCGTGACGGGAGGCAATGCCGGCGAATCGCGACCACGCCCCCGGCGCCACGAGCGACGACAACCGAGAGCGCGGCACCCCACTCAACGCGCGTTCGCAAACAACTGAACCACGACGCCGCGCAGCCAGCGATTGCCTGCTTCATGGTGATATCGCGAGTGCCAGTGCTGTCGGACCGCAAAGCCTTCGACCTCGATCGGACAGGCATGCACCGTCAGGTCATTGGCCTGGGCCAGCGTCTCGCCGATATGGCGCGGCAGCGTCGTGATCAGGTCCGTGCTCTGGATGATCGCGCCCAAACCCAGAAACCCCGGCAGCCCCAGCACGACCTGACGCTCGATGCGCTCCCGCATCAGCGCCTGGTCGAGAAGCTGTGCGCCCGTTCCGGCCGTAATGGCCACATGGCCCTCCGACCGATACTGTTTCACGCCGAGGCGACCGCGAATCCTCGGGTGATGGCGATTGGCCAGGCACACCCAGTCCTGGTCGTACAGTTTCTGCTGGTAGATGCCCCCGCCGAGCCACGGCACATAGCCGATCGCGAGATCGGCTTCGCCCGACTCGAGCGCCCGTTCCGTGTTGCCGTCGATCCTCGCCGCCTCCAGCCGGACGCCCGGCGCCTGCGCGCGAACGTGTGCGAGAAGCCGCGGCAGCAGCGTGACATGGCTCGCATCGGTCATGCAGATGCGAAACCGGCGCTGGGCAGTCGCCGGGTCGAACGCGATCTCCCAGGCCGCGAAGCGCCGCAACGATTCGAGGATTTCCCGGCACGGGCCGATGAGCGCGTCGGCCTGCGGCGTCGGCGCCATACCGCCGGGCGTTCGAATGAACAGCGGATCGTGAAGGTGTTCCCGCAAGCGCCCGAGCCAGATGCTGACGGTCGGCTGGCTTTGTCCAAGTTGCTCGGCCACGCGGGTGACGCTGCGCGCGTCGTACAGCAGATCGAAAAGCTGCAGCAGCTTCAGGTCGGGAAGATCGGTCGGAATCATCGCATTATTGTCCATCGCAATAACGTCATTGTAGTCATTGCATTGTCAGCATGACGGGCAACTTCTATCGTGCAGCGATACGTCAACCCTGCATGACATCGGAGAAACCCATGAAGATTGCAATGCTGGGCGCCGGCGCGCTGGGCTGCGCGATTGGCGCCGCCCTGACCGAAGGCGGCCACGAGACCTGGCTGATCGCCCGCTCGCCGTCGCACGTCGGCGCGATGTGCCGCGACGGCCTCCAGGTCGACGATACAAGCGGATCCCGACGCGTCCGCGTCCGTGCGACGACGCAGGCGGATGACGTCGGCGTAGCGGATCTGGTGATCGTGCTGGTCAAGTCATTCCACACCGACGCGGCCATGCGCGGCGCGCAGGGGCTGATCGGGCCCGATACGCTCGTGCTGTCGCTGCAGAACGGCCTCGGGCACGAGGACATCCTCGCCGGCATCGTCGGCCGCGAGCGCGTGCTCGCGGGCAAAACCTACGTCGGCGGCGTGCGGCGCGGCGACGCTCATATCGAATCGGGCGTGGCTGGAAAGCTCACCTTCATCGGCGAACTCGACGGCCGCATCACGCCCCGCCTCCAGGCGATCGCCGATGCATTCAACGCCGCGGGCCTTGCGACAACCGTCAGCGACAACATCGTCGGCACGATGTGGGACAAGCTGCTGGTCAACGTCGCCACGGGCGCGCTCACCGGCATCACCGGCCTGACCTACGGGCAGCTCTACGGCGAGCCGCTGCTGAAGTCCACGTCGCTCGCGGCCGTCGCCGAGGCGATCGGGGTTGCGCAAGCAGCCGGCGTCAGGCTGTCGATGACGGACCCCGAGCAGGCATGGACGCTTGCCGCGGAGGGCCTGTCCGCCACGTTCAAGACATCAATGCTGCAAAGCCTGGAGAGAGGGGCGATGACGGAAATCGACTTCATCAACGGATCGGTCGTGCGCTGGGGGCAGCGGTACGGCGTGCCCACGCCGGTCAACACGACGCTGGTTGCGTGCATCAAGGGAATCGAGCGCGCGATGACCGATCGTCAAGCGAAGGAGGTGGTCGCATGAGCGCCACGAAAGCTTATCTGGAGCACGTCGCCATCTGGGTGAAGGACATCCATTGGCACATCCGCTTCTTCGAGGACGTGCTCGGCATGACGATGCGCGAGGTGGACGGCACCGTCGATGCGCCGCGGCAGTACTGGACGCTCGGCGGCCTGCAGTTCATCCATGCGCCGGGCTGGGACGGCCCCGAGGGCCGGCTCGGTCATCTGGGCGTGATGTGCGAGGACCTGGAAGCCGCGCTGGCCGCGGCGCAAGCGTACGGCGTGACCGACATGCCGCAGGGGCGGAACTGGCTGCGCTTGCCGGACGGCCTGGTCGTCGAGCTCATTCAGGCAACGCCCGCCTCCAGTGTCGCGCAGGCGCTGGCGATCAACCCGCGGACGGAGGCATGACCATGACGATCGTCGAAAAATACTGGGACGATGCCCGCGAGGGCGACGCATGCACGAGTCCGAGTTACACGGTCACCCAAGCGCGCATCCTCGCTTACGCCGATCTCACCGGCGACCACACGCCGGTGCACGTCGACGAGGCGTACGCGAACGCGAGCCACTTCGGCTGCCTCGTCGCGCACGGGCTGTTCGGGCTGTCGATCGCCGACGGCCTCAAGACGCAGAGCGAATATCGTTTCGTGCCGGGCATGTCGCTCGGCTGGACCTGGGACTTCCTGCTGCCGATCAAGGTGAACGACGTGCTGCACGTGACGTTCCGCGTCGGCTCGATGCGGGCGAGCAAGAGCCGCCCGGGCTGGGGCATCGTCGTGCTGCCGTCGGAGCTGATCAACCAGGACGGCCAGGTCGTCCAGCGCGGCGAGCATCGGCTGATGGTGCCGCGTCGGCCGGGAGCGTTCTGATGCAGGCCCGCCCTCTCGAAGGTATTCGCGTCGTCGACTACAGCCATTTCCTGGCCGGCCCCTATGTCGGGCGCTGCCTCGCGGCGCTCGGCGCCGAGGTGATCAAGGTCGAACGCCCCGGCACCGGCGACGCCGGCCGCCAGCACGCGACGGTACTCGACGATCAGCAAAGCGGCTATTTCCTGCAGCTCAACATGGGCAAGCGCGGCGTCAGCGTGAACATGAAGGACGCGCGCGGCAAGGCATTCATGCAGCGGCTGTGCGACTCCGCGGACGTGTTCATCGAGAATTACCGGCCAGGCGCGCTGGACAAGCTGGGGCTGGGTTATGCCGAGTTGTCGGCCCGCAATCCGGCACTCGTCTATTGCTCGATCTCGGCCTACGGACATACCGGTCCCGATGCGCATCGCGCGGGCTTCGGGCTGATCGCCGAGGCCAAGAGCGGCATCATGCAGATGGTCGGCACACCGGGCGAGCGGCCGCCGCTGCTGCGGATATCGCTCGGCGACATGTACACCGGCATTCACGCGGTCGCGGCCATCAACGCCGCGCTGTTGGGGCGCGTGAAGAGCGGCCGCGGGCAGCATATCGACATGGCGCTGTACGACACGCTGGTGTCCATGCACGAATACGCGGTCCAGTGCTACACGCTGCAAGGCGTGCTGCCCGAGCAGACCGGGCACGACATGCCGACTTCGACGCTCTACGGCGTATTTCGCGCGGCGGACGGCGATCTCGTGATCGCCGCGCAGGTCGACGACGCATGGAAGCGCTTCGCCGCCCTGATCGAAGCGCATGGCGGACCGGCCGGCTTCGGCGCCGACACGCGATTTCACGACAGTGTCGGACGCAACGCGCACCGCGTCGAGATCCTGTCGGTCGTCGAGCCGTGGGTGGCCGCCCAGTCCGTCGCGTCGGTGCTCGACCTGCTCGATCGCATCGACGTGCCGTGCGCGAAGGTACAACGCATCGACGAGGTACTGGCGGATCCGCAGATCCAGGCCCGCGGCATGGTCGTCGAGCAGGAGCACCCGCGCTACGGCACGCTGCGCCTGCCGAATCTGCCGTTCCGGTTCTCGGATTGCGATACGACGATTCGCGACGTCGCGCCCGATCTCGGGCAGCACAACGCGGACGTCGCCCGTTCGCTCGGGTTCGAGCCCGCTGAAATCGAGGCAATGCAGGCCGATGGTGTTCTCTATTCAAAAGCGAGCCAACGATGACTGACCAGTACGCGGTGATCGGCAACCCGATCGGACACACGAAATCTCCGCTGATCCACGGCATCTTCGCGGAAGCGACGCGGCAGGACATGCACTACTCGGCCATCGAAGGGCCGCTCGAGCCGGAAGGCGCGTTCGTCGACGTGGTGCGGGCATTCGCCGCGAGCGGCGGCAAAGGCATCAACATCACCGCCCCGTTCAAGCTCCAGGCGTTCGCGATGTCGGACGAACGCAGCGAGCGCGCCTCGCTCGCCGGCGCGGCCAATGCGCTCAAGTTCGAAGGCGGACGCATCCTGGCCGACAACTTCGACGGCATCGGGCTCGTGCGCGATATCGAAATCAATCTCGGCCTGCCGATGGCCGGCAAACGCGTGCTGATGCTCGGCGCGGGGGGCGCGGCGCGCGGTGCCCTGCTGCCCTTCCTCGCGGCCGGGCCGGCCGAGATGGTGATCGCGAATCGCGACGTCGAGAAAGCGCGCGCACTGTCCGGGCAGGTCGCCGGACGCGGGCCGCTGGCGGCGTGCGGCTATGCCGATCTCGTCGCGATGGGACGTTTCGATCTGGTGGTCAACGCCACGTCCGCGAGCCTCGCCGGCGATTTGCCGCCCGTCCCGCCGGGCGTGTTCAGCCCGACCGGGGCTGCGTACGAGCTTGCTTACGGCAAGCGGCTGACGCCCTTTCTCCGGCTGGCACGCAATGCCGGCGTGCGCCGCGTCGCGGACGGCGTCGGCATGCTGGTCGAGCAGGCAGCGGAAGCGTTCGCCTGGTGGCGCGGCGTGCGTCCCGAGACGGCCACCGTGATCGAACGACTCACGGTCCCGCTCGACTGAATGCGTTGCGCGAGCGCAGCGCGTGCGCTCGCGTGCCGATCAATGCGGTCAGTGCTGGATGCCCCAGCGGCGCACCGTCACGCGCTCGAGCGTATCGAACACGAGGTGCTCGACCAGCAGCCCGATCACGATGACGGCCGCGAGGCCGGCGAACACGCGGTCGGTGTACAGCTCGTTGCGGTTCTGGAAGATGTACCAGCCGAGCCCGCCCTGCCCGGCGCTCGCGCCAAACACGAGTTCCGCCGCGATCAGCGTGCGCCACGC
Source organism: Burkholderia sp. Tr-862 (assembly GCF_011753085.1). Lineage (NCBI taxonomy): Bacteria > Pseudomonadati > Pseudomonadota > Betaproteobacteria > Burkholderiales > Burkholderiaceae > Burkholderia > Burkholderia sp. Tr-862. The sequence continues at coordinate 29,841 of NZ_VWWG01000019.1, read as the reverse complement.
GAATGCCCAGCCCACGCGCAGCCCCGACAGGATCGACGGCAGCGCGGCAGGCACCAGGATCAGCGCGATCTGCCGCGGGCCGGTGAGGCCGTAATTGCGCCCGGCCATCTTCAGCGTGGCCGGCACGCCGGCGAAACCCGTGTACATGCTGAGCGCGAGCGGCCACAGCACCGCGTGCACGAGCACGAACAGCAGGCTGCCGGTGCCGAGCCCGAACCACAGCAGCGCGATCGGCAGCAACGCGATCGACGGCAGCGGATTGAACATCGCCGTGAGCATCGTCAGCACGTCACGGCCGATGCGCGTGGACACCGCGAGCGACGTCAGCACGAACGCGAACACCACGCCGAGTGCATAGCCGCGCAGCAGCACCGACATCGAGATACCCGTCTTCACGAGCAGTTCGCCCGACACGATGCCTTGCACGAACGCGGCCAGCGTCGCGCCGACGGTCGGCACGAGCAGATCGTTCGCGACGATGCGCGCGACGATTTCCCACGCGGCGATCAGCACGAGCGCGATGACGCCGCGCCGAAACGCGCTCGCACCGGCGATGCGGCGCACCAGCGGCGCGGGTGCCGCACGTTCGGCGTCGGGCGGCGTGTCGAGCGTGCGCACGTATTCGGCGCGAACGGGCGGCAGCGGCGGCAGCGCCGGATCGATCGTGCTCATGATGCCGTGGCCTCCGTAGTCGATGCGGCATGCGTTTCGTTCGCCACGTCGGTGTCGAACAGCAGATGATGAATCCGCGCGACGCTGTCGCGGAAATCGCCGCTGCCGACGCTGTCGAGCGAATAGTCGTGGCTGTTGAGCTCCGCGCGCACGCGGCCCGGATGCGGCGACAGCAGCAGGATCCGGTTGCCGACGACGAGCGCCTCCTCGATCGAATGCGTGACGAACAGCAGCGTGAAGCGGAATTCGTCCCACAGGCGCAGCAGCTCTTCCTGCATCTTGCGGCGCGTGAGCGCGTCGAGCGCGGCGAACGGTTCGTCCATCAGCAGCACGCGCGGCTGCATCGCCAGCGCACGCGCGATCGCGACGCGCTGCTTCATCCCGCCGGACAGCGTATGCGGATACGCATCGGCGAACGCGCCGAGCCCGACCTTGTCGAGATAGTGCAGCGCACGCTCGCGTGCTTCGGCGCGCGACAGCTTCGCGGCCGCGCGCAACGGAAACGCGACGTTCTCGACGACCGTCTTCCACGGCGGCAACTGATCGAACTCCTGGAACACGACGATGCGGTCGGGGCCTGGCCCGTGCACGGGCCGGCCATCGAGCGCGATCGAACCCGACACGGGTTCGATGAAGCCGGCGATCGCCTTCAGCAACGTGGACTTGCCGCACCCCGACGGGCCCAGCAGCACGAAACGGTCGCTGCCGTACACGTCGAAGCTGACCTGATGGGTCGCGCGGACGATCCGCGCACCGCTCCGGTATTCGAGGCTCACGCGATCGATCGCGAGCAGGCGCTCGCTGTGCGCGCCTGCCGGTGCGGGCTGCAGCGCGGGCCGGCTCGTGGCGCGTGCGTCGGTGGCGGGATGGACGGCCGGCGCAGCCGCGCCGCGCGCCGCATACGGCGGCAAGCCGATTCGGGGAGAAGTGGCGTTCACGATCGAAACTCTTGGCGGGAAAGCATCAACATACGGCGGCGCGGCGCGCGACCCAACCAACGATTGCGCATATCGAAACCGCGTCGACGCATAAGCGTCGATCGCGACGTCGCAACGCCGTCGCTCAACTGCCGCCGGCCGTCGCCGGATCGTCGAAGAAGTAGTCGCGCCACGACTTCGGCTCGTTGCGGATCGCACCCGTGCGATACATGAACTGCGCGAGCTTCAGCGTGTTCTGCGGGGCCGTCTTGAACTGCACCTGCGGATTGCGCAGGATCTTCAGCAGCAATGCGCGATCGATCTTCGACCCGTTCACGCGGATATAGGTGTCGGCCGCGCGCTCGGGATCGGCGGCGATCTGGCGGGCCGCATCAGCGAGCGCGGCGACGAACGCGCGGTACGTCTTCGGGTTGTCGTCGCGGAATTTCCCGGTCGCGTACAGCACCGTCGCGGAACTCGGGCCGCCGAGCACGTCGTAGGAATTCAGCACGATGTGCGCGTTCGGATTGCCCGCGAGTTCCTGCTCCTGGAACGGCGGATTGCCGAAGTGGCCGGTAATCACGTTGCTGTTCGCGAGGATCGCGGCCGTCGCATCGGGATGCGGGATCGCCTGGGTCAGCGGATCGAGCTTGTCGAACTGCTTGTCGCCCCACTGCTTCGCGGCCGCGTACTGCAGCACGCGCGACTGCACCGACACGCCGACGGCCGGCACCGCGATGCGGTCCTTCGCGCCCAGGTCGGCGATCGTCTTCACGTTCGGGTTGCTGCTGACGAGGTAATACGGAAAATTGCCGAGCGACGCGACGCCCTTCACGTTCTGCCGGCCGCGCGTGCGATCCCACACGGTCAGGAGCGGCCCGACGCCTGCGCCGGCGATATCGACCGCGCCCGACAGCAGCGCGTCGTTGACGGCCGCCCCGCCCGAGAGCCGCACCCAGTCGACCTTGATGTCGATGCCGGCCTTGCGCCCTTCCTTCTCGATCAGTTGCTGGTCGCGCGCGACGTTCAGCATCAGATAGACGACGCCGAACTGCTCGGCGATGCGGATTTGGCCTTCCGCGTGCGCGGCTTGCGGCGTGCCGGCGGCGGCGAATGCCAGCGCGGCGGTGAGCGTGGCGGCCAGCGCGCGGCGCGCGGACAGGGTCGTGCGGCGCAGTGCCGGCGAAAGCAGAAACGACATCGGAACTCCAGTCAGGATGGGGACAGCGGGACGAAGACGCGTGACGCTCAGAACGGTGCGTCGCCTTCGATCGTCGTGCGGTACAGCTTGCGGCGCAGATGGTCGGGCGTGCCGGCCGCGAGATGCATCAGCGAGCGGTTGTCCCAGAACACGAGGTCGTGCGCGCGCCAGTGGTGCCGATACAGATGGTCGGCACGCACGCTGTGCGCGAACAGTTCGTCGAGCAGCGCGCGGCTTTCGTCTTCTGGCAGATCGACGATGCGCGTCGTGAAATGTTCGCTGACGAACAACGCCTTGCGGCCCGTTTCCGGATGCGTGCGCACAACCGGATGCACCACCGCCTCGACTTGCGCGATCTGCTCGGCCGACAGGTTCGGCCGCCACGGGCTGCGCGCCTGCAGCTCGGCATAGCGCGCCAGATACGTATGCTCGGCACGCCGTCCTTCGACCGCGCGACGCAGGTGCGCGGGCAGCGTATCCCACGCGAGATGCATGTTCGCGAACAGCGTGTCGCCGCCCTCGGCCGGCAGCTCCTGCGCATGCAGCAGCGAGCCGAGGCTCGGTTTTTCCTTGTACGACAGGTCGGAGTGCCAGAAATGGCCGGCATCGCCGAGCCCGATCGGCCTGCCGTTCTCGACGATGTTCGACACGATCAGCACTTCCGGATGCGCGGCCAGCGCGAACTGGTGCAGCACATGGATCTGCAGCGGGCCGAAGCGGCGGCTGAACGCGACGTGTTCGTCCGGCGTGATGCGTTGGTCGCGAAACACCAGCACGTGACGGTCGAGATGCGCGCGATGGACGCGCGCGAAATCGGCGGCACCGAGCGGTTGCGACAGATCGATGCCGACGACTTCGGCGCCGAGCGGCGCATCGAACGGGACGATGTCGAATCGCTGCGCACCGGCTTCCGTCGGCAAGGCGGCCCGATGGCCGGCGGACGTCGATGCGGCGCGGATGGCGGGAGTCGTCACGGTACAGCCCCTGATTCGGTAAAAATGCGAATCTACGAGCGCGTGCCGGACGGCGTCAACGAAGCGATTCCGATACGTTTATCTGCTGCGGCGATAAGGATCGCTGCTCGGGCGGCGGGGCTGTGGGCAGCACGCCGGATCGCGTACCTCGGTCCGACCGCGGTTGCGCCGATGCAATCTTGCGCGCGTCGTTTCTGCAGAATTTACAAAAGCGGCATCGTCCGGCACCATCTGCGGGCACCGTGGCCCGTGCCGCAAGGCCGCCGGGCCTGTGTTGGGTAAGCGGCACGCAGCTTGCTCACATCCGCCCGAATATGGCAACGGCGACGGCGGTGGGACGCCGGCCGCAACCGGCATCGCCTGGTCGTGAGCTATGACACCTGACTCTCCCCTGCTGGAATCGGCCCTGATGCGGGCCGATCATTTCGTCCAGTTCTACGAATCCGACGAGCAGCTCGTGTCGGAGGTCGCGTCGTTCGCGGCCGACGCGCTGCGCGAGGGCGGCAGCGCGATCGTGATCGCGCGGTCCGACCGGCTCGCCGCGGTGCACGAACACCTGGATGCGCTCGGCGCGGCAATCGGCAACGCGGCCCGCGACCGGCTCTTCATGTCGAGCGCGCAGGCACTGCTCGACAGCTTCATGGACGGCGACCTGCCCGACCCGGTGCGCTTTCGCCGCTCGATCGGCACGATCGTCGAAGCCGCGGTCCGCGCCGGCCGGCCCGTGCATGCGTTCGGAGAAATGGTCTCGCTGCTGTGCGCGCAGGACCGGTACGTCGGGGCCCTGCGACTCGAAGCGTTATGGGACGAACTGATCGCGCGGTACCGCTTCTCGCTTTATTGCGGCTATTCGCATGACGCGTTTCCGAGCGCCGAGCAGTCGGAGATGTTTCGCCACGTGTGCTCGCTCCACCGCCGCATCCTGCCCGCCGCGTCGCTGCGCAACGACGAAAACGAGCTGCACCTGACGCTGGCGCTGTCGCAGCAACGCTCGCGCGCGCTGAGCGACGAGATCCGCCGCCGCGAGGACGCCGAACAGCAACGCAACGGCGTCCTGATGCATGCGCCGTTGCCGATCGCGCTGCTGTCGGGCCCGGCGCACCGGATCGTGCTCGCGAATCACCGTTTCTCCGAGCTGTGCGGCCGGACCGACATCGTCGACCAGCCGCTGACGTCGGTGCTGCCCGGCGGCGATACGCCCGCGATCGTGCAGGCGCTTGAAACCGCCCGCGAGCAAGGCTGCTCGACGACGATCGGCGAGCACCACGACCGCCCCGAACCGGACGGCGGCGCCCGCGTGTACCGACTGCATTTCAATCCGCAGCCGCTCGCGGACGGGCTCGGCGTGATCGTCAGCGCGGTCGAGGTGACCGAGCACGTCGCCGCGCGCGAGAAGCTCGTCGCCGCGAACGCCGAGCGCGACCGGCTGCTGGGCGAACTGCGTGACGCGAACCAGGCGAAGGACCAGTTTCTCGCGGTGCTCGGCCACGAGCTGCGCAATCCGCTGACGCCGATCTCGCTCGCGCTCGAGCTGATCCGCAACCGCGACGGCCAGGCGACGCCGAACGAGATCGCGATCATCCAGCGGCAGCTCGATCACATGGTCCGGCTGATCGACGACCTGCTCGACGTGTCGCGCATCACGCGCGGCAAGATCACGCTGAAGAAGGAAGCCTTGCGGCTCGCGGACATCGTCGACCGCGCGGTCGAGGTCGCGAGCCCGCTGCTCGAGCAGCGCCGTCACCGCCTGCATGTCCACGCCGATCCCGACGCGCGCTGCCATGGCGACCCGGTACGGCTGTCGCAGGTGGTCGCGAACCTGCTGACCAACGCGGCGAAATACACGATGCCGGGCGGCGACATCACCGTGCGCGCCACGCACGGCGCGGACGGCGCCGCGATCATCGAGGTCTGCGACAACGGCGCCGGCATTCCGCCCGACCGTCTCGACAGCATCTTCGAGCCGTTCTACCGGCTCGACGGCGAAACGAAGCAGGCGCACGGCGGCCTCGGCATCGGCCTCGCGCTCGTGCGCAGCCTCGTGAACCTGCATGGCGGCACGGTGCGCGCGGACAGCGCCGGCCCCGGCTGCGGCAGCACGTTTACGATCGCGCTGCCCGAATACCGGCCGAAAGCCGTGGCAGTGGTCGCGCCGCAGCCGCCGCCGGGCATCCGCGAGATGGCGCCGGGCACCACCGGCCGGCGCGTGATGCTGGTCGACGACAACGAGGATGCCGCGTCGACGCTCGCGCAATGGCTGCGCGACGCCGGCCACGAAGTCGCCGTCGTGCACGACCCGGTGACCGCGCTGGCCGCCTACCGCGCGTACCGTCCCGACGTCGCGATCCTCGATATCGGGCTGCCGGTGATGGACGGCTACGAGCTGCTGCGACGGCTGAAGGCGATCAACGAAGTCACGACGTGCATCTTCCTCGCGCTGACTGGTTATGGCCGCAACGCGGATCGCGAACGTTGTCTGGCCACCGGGTTCCTGCAGCATTTCGTGAAGCCGGTCGATCCAGCCGCGCTGCATCTCGCGATGAGCCTGCCCCGGACCAGCGGCGATGCGCACGGCGGCACGGGGACGGCGACGGGCACGGGTACGGGCGCGGAAGCCGGACGCTGAACGCGGCACGGGTACGGGACACGCGCCCCGTCGACGATCGCGCGGCGGCGCGCGGCTCAGTTCTCCGATGAACAGCGGACCGACGTCAAGCCGGCCGACTCCAGCGTCCGGATCAATTGCGGCAGCATCACATCGGTGTTGGCCGGCTCGCGCCACTGCACGAGCAGTTCCTCCTCGCGCATCGCACGCGCGACCGTTTCGTGAAAGCCGCGCGTGCGGCACGTGAATCCCGCGGCGTGCAGCCGGGTCGTCAGCCGATCGCGCGCCGTCGAGCCGAGTTCGTATTCGACGGTGACCCGCGCACTCCTGACGCCGCGCAAGCGTTGCTCGACCAGCCGCAGCGGCCACACGACGAGCAATGCGAGCACGAGCCCGAGCGCGCCGAGCGACAGCTGGCCGCCGCCGATGCACAGTCCGATGACCGTGACGAACCACAGCGTCGCTGCCGTGGTCACGCCGGATACGAGACCCTCGCGATGCAGGATGGCGCCGCCGCCGATGAAACCCATGCCGGTCAGGATGCCGAGCGGCAGCCGCATCGGGTCGATCGTCGCAAACGCGCCCTCCGGCTTGCCGGCCTGCAGCAGCAGCGCATTCACCTCCAGCATCGACAGGCATGCGGCGAGGCAGACGAGGATCGTCGTGCGCAGCCCGGCCGTCTTGCCGGATTCGCTGCGATCGAGGCCGACCAGCCCGCCCGCGACGAGCGCCACCGCGATCCTGACGAGGACCTCGCTCCAGTGAAGTACCACCGGCATCGGCTCCATGCGCGCCTCCATGCACATCGTCATGCGAGATGCGTCGCGGTACGACCGCGGACGACGCTGACGGGACGCAAGGTTCGGACCCATTCGCGCGTGCGGTGCGACGCCGAATCACATCCTCTGCGTATCCGATCGGATACGGACACACCGTCGCGCGACGATTGAACGCCCCGCCGTTTCCGATCGGGTACGAAATGACGTGCCGATTGCCGTAAACGCATCTTCGTTCCTGAACGGATACGAAATGATGCCCGGGCCGGCGAGTTGTGCAATACTGTTCCCGATCAGATACGAAGCATGGAGAACGTCATGTCGGAGTCCCAGCCCGTCGACACGATCGGCGCGCTCGCCCACCTCATTCGCGCGACGCGGCTCCAGCAGGGGTTCACGCGCGACGAACTCGCGAACGCAACCGGGCTGTCGCCGAAATTCATCAGCCAGGTGGAAGCCGGAAAGCCGACCGCGCAAATCGGCAAGGTCATGCTGCTGCTCGGCGAACTCGGCGTGCGCCTGTACGCGGAGTCGTCGGTCGAGATTTCGGAAGCCACCGCGCTGAAGGCCGCGCAACGCCGCAGGAGCAGCCATGGCGGCTAGAACGCTGATCGCCTCCGCCAACGGCGTGCGCATGGGCACGCTGACCGACGACAAAGGTGTCTGGTCGTTCGCGTACGACCCGCAGTGGCTCGCGTCCGCGGCCGCGTACCCGCTGTCGCCGGCGTTCGCGCTGCGCGCGGACACCTTCACCGACACGTCGACCGATCGCCCCGTCCAGTGGTTCTTCGACAACCTGCTGCCCGAGGAAGGCATGCGCACGTCGCTCGCCCGCGAGGCGAAGGTCGATGCCGCCGACGCATGGGGCCTGCTCGCGTACTTCGGGCGCGAATCGGCCGGCGCGCTGACGCTGCTCGCCGACGGCGAGCAGGAAGCGCCCGGCAGCCTGCAGCCGCTGGCGCTCGACGAACTCGAGCGCCGGATCCAGGCGATGCCCGAGCGCGCGCTGACCGCCACCGCGCCCAAGCGCATGTCGGCGGCCGGCGCGCAGCAGAAGCTGCTGCTGGTGCTGCGCGGCGACGCGCCCGACTACACGCTGTACGAGCCGGTCGGCAGCGAGCCGTCGATGCACCTGCTCAAGCCGGATATGCGCGCGGCCGGCTACCCGCACTCGGCGATCAACGAATTCTTCTGCATGAAGCTCGCGAGGAGGATGGGGCTCGACGTGCCCGACGTGCACTTCCTGCGCGCGCCGTCCGCGTGCTACGTGATCGACCGGTTCGACCGCGACGTCGCGTCGGCGCCGGCCGGGCGCGTGCATACGATCGACGCGATGCAGCTGCTCAACTACGACCGCGGCTTCAAGTACCAGCGGGCGAATGCGCAGGAGCTTGCCCGCGCGATCGACCGCACCAGCACGCGCGCGCTGGCGCGCCTGTCGGTGTTCCGCTGGACCGTGTTCAACGTGGTGGTCGGCAATGCCGACGCGCATCTGAAGAACCTGTCGTTCTTCGTCGACGCGCGCGGCTACCGGCTCGCGCCGTTCTACGACATCGTCAGCACGGTCGTGTATCACACGCCGACGCACCGGCCCGACTATCGCGGCGATCATTGGCCGCACTGCGAACTGACGATGCCGCTCGGCAACGCGACGCGGTTTGCCGATATCAATGTGGATGCCTTGATCGCATTTGGTCAGGCGCTCGGGCTCAGGGACAAGGCGGCGGCCAGCGAGCTGCAGCGCTTTCTCGAGCCGCTCGATCGCCACGTCGCGCAGACGCTCGACGAAGTGCGGGAGATCGCGCGGCCGGACGCCGGGGAGATGCGGTTGCTGAATTCGATCGTCGCGATGCCGATCGCGGAGATGGGGCGCGCGCTTCGGCCGAAGCCCGATTGAACCGGGATGGGCGGAAAACCGCGCCGGCGGGCACTGCGCTCCGCCGCGGGCCGCCCGCGCCGGGACACCCGCTCAGCGGCGCACCGCGAAGGCGTCGACTCCCGTCAGCGCAGCGGAGGATGTTCGATCGCCGCGAGTGAGTCGAACGCGTCGGCTTGCGGAAACTCCGCCCACGCTTCCGGTCCCGCCTCGATTTCTTCCACCGTCAGCAGGCACGCATCGAGTTCGCGCCGCAACCGTCCGTGATCGATGGACTGCCCGATGAACACGATTTCCTGCCGGCAATCGCCGACCGGCTCCGCCCATTTTTCCAGCACGCCGGCGCGGCGATAATCGTCGCGTGGCCAGTCCGACTGCGGCACGAATCGCCACCAGCGGCCGACGTAGCCCCACTGGAACCGGCCCCCCGTCTGCACGAGCATGCCGATCTCCTCATGGCGGTGCGCAGCCCACGCATAGCCTTTGCAGCGAAGTAGCCGGCCGTTGGTCCACGGCCGCTGCAGCCATGCGAGCAGGCGCGCCGGATGAAACGGCGCACGTTCGCGATAGACCCACGATCCGATTCCGTATGTGTCGGATTCCGACGGTCGTTCGTCGACCTGCATGCGGCGCATCCATCCCGGGGATTCGACGAGCGCCGGCAAATCAAAGCGCCGGGTATCGAGCACGTCCGACGGATCGATTTCTCCGTCACGCATCGGCAGAATCCGCGCGGATGGATTCAACGACGCGAGCACCGCGCGCAGCCTGTCGAAACCCGCATCGCCGATCCGATCGAATCGGCTGACGAGGACGACGTTCGCATACTCGACCTGTTCGATCAGCAGGTCCGACAGCTTGCGTGGCTGTCCGGTTTCACTTCCGTTCGAGGCCAGTTCTTTCGACGTGATCATGTCCGCGAACGTCTCGCCGTTGACTACCGTGACGAGCGTATCGAGCCGCGCGAGTTCGCTGAGGCTGAAGCCGTCGCGATCGAGGAACGCGAACGTTTCTGCGACCGGCATAGGCTCCGAGATTCCAGTCGACTCGATCAGCAGGTAATCGAAGCGCTGCTGTCGCGCGAGCGTGCTTACCTGATCGAGCAGATCGGCGCGCAGCGTGCAACAGATGCAGCCGTTGCTCATCTCCACCAGCTCGTCCACGCCGCGATGCAGCTCGACGTTACGTCGCACATCGTCGGCGTCGACGTTCACTTCGCTCATGTCGTTGACGATCACGGCCACCTTCAGGCCGGCGCGATTGCGCAGGATGTAATTCAGCAGCGTCGTCTTCCCGGCGCCGAGGAACCCGGACAGTACCGTCACCGGAATCCGCGCCGGTGGGCCGGCCAACGCGGGTTGATTCGCCAACGCATTCATGCGCGCGTCTCCGGCGCGCGATCCAGGTAGCCTTCGAACAGATCGGCCACGACATAACCGTCGTCGGCGGCGTCACCCCAGAGATCCCTCACGCGGAATTCGACGTGATAGGTCGGCTGATGCGCGGCGCCGGTGTCGCCGTGGCCGATCGCGTCCGGGAACGGCCACGATTCGGTCGTCCGGTGCAGCACGACGCCTGCCTTTCCTCGCACGTAGCCCGGTGCCCGGATGTGTCCGCTCACGTATTCGTCGCGCACGACGACGCGATCGCCGACCTCGAACCGCATCGGGCCGACAGGCGCCGCTCGGCCGACGGAATGCGCCGGGTTCGCGAGCCGGAAGTGCGAACCGAGCGCGCGGTCGAGTTCGTCCTGCGTCAGCACGCCGGTTTCGACGAGCAGCGTCGCGGTCGCGATCACGTAGCGCTCGTAGTAGCGCGTGCCGACATGCTGGCGCACGTCGATCCGTTCGACCGCGTGACGCACTTCGTCGACGCTGAACTTTTTCAATTGATCGACACCGACGAACATCAAGCTGTATGCGAGATGTTCCCAGTCTTCCTTGAAGACCGGCTTGTAGCCGAGGCTGTTGATCGTGTGCGGCACCCGGCCGAAGCCCTGGAATCCGCCGAGGTCGTGAAAGCCGTCCATCTGTGATCTCCGAAATGAAGGTCGATAAGGGAATGCGGCGCGGATCAGCTCGCGCGCGGTAGCGCGACGCCGATCAGCACGTCCTTCGTGACAAGCGTTCGCAGTTGTTCCTCGGTCATGTGCTCGGTGCCGACGGGACGCACTGGCAGCACCAGGTAGCGGCTTTCGGCCGTCGTGTCCCAGACCTTCACGACGACGTCGTCGGGCAAGTCGGTACCGAGTTCGCGCAGCACCGTGCGCCCCTCGCGGACGAGCCGCGCGCGGTATTCGAAACCCTTGTACCACTCGGGCGGCAGCCCAAGCACCGGCCAGTTCGTGCACGAGCACAGGCTGCAGACGATCACGTTCTTCAGCGTCGGCGTATCTTCGAGCGCGACGATGTATTCGCCCTGCGGGCCGGTGTAGCCGAACTGCGCACACGCAGCGGTACCGTCCTTCAACAGCAGCTCGCGAAACCCCGGATCGGTCCACGCGCGCGCGACGATCCGCGCGCCGTTGGCCGGGTCCCAGGTCGTCGACATCAGTTCCGTCAGGCCTTCGATATAGCCGTTCGGGATCAGGTTCTTCTCTTTCATCACGCGAAACAGCGCCCAGGCGCGTTCGCCGGGCGTCGATGCTGTTTCTGCAGAGTAGTTCGCGCTCATCGTGGGGCTCCTCGTGGTGGTTCGGGTCGACCGCCGCCACGCCGCTGCTTCCCTGGCGGGGCGCGGACACGTCGTATCGGTCACGCTCGACGACTAGGGTAAGAAGAGAAAAAGCGCGGTTCTTTGCCGGCACGGATCGGAAACTGTGCTGAGACGGATCCGACACCCGCTTTGTTGCGACTGCATGGCATCGGCAGCAGAGGCCCGCCACAGCCAATTTCTTGTTCCGCCGGAAAACAGAATCGCGGATTTTGCCTCCCTATTCTCACCCTCAAGCGACGGCGGTTCGGTGTCGCGAATCGTCGGCGCACCCGATGCGCCGATGGATAACAGCGTGCAGCACACCACGACTCCGGCGTCCGGCAACGGCGCGCGTTCGTCGCACATCGGACGCGATGGTATCTGCGCATCCAGGCAAGGGGCATGATGGACAACGTCAACAGAATGAAACTGAAGCGAATCGCGCACTGGATCGGCGCATCGCTGCTGGTAGTCGCGTCGCATTACGCGGGCGCGGTCGAGGTCGATCCGGGCGACTACGAGCAGTACCCGGCCGGCGCGACGATCGGCGTGCTGTATTACAACTATTCGGCGACGAATGCGTACTACGCGAACGGCAGCAAGACGTCGGATTTCGACCTGCAGTCGAACATCGGCATCGCGCGCCTGTTGCACGTATTCCAGCTTACCGACCGGCTGACGATCGATCCACAGGTGCTGCTGCCGTTCGGCCACGTGAGCGGCTTCGGCAATGCGAGCGCGCTCGGCAGCACGACCGGCGTCGGCGACGTGATTCTGACCGCGCCGCTGAAATTCCGCCTGAACGAAGCGAAGGACGTGATCGCCGCGACCGTCTACCTGTATGCGCCGACCGGAAGCTACGACCAGAACCGCGGCCTGAATCTCGGCGCGAACCGCTGGTCGCTCGACTTCCAGGCCGCGTACGTGAAGCATTTCTCGGCGCAGTGGGCGCTCGACCTCGTCGGCGACGCGATCTGGTACGGCAACAACACGTCGTACGGCGCAAGCGGTGCGACGCTGCATCAGCGGATGAGCTACAGCGCGCAGGCGATGGTTCGCTACATGCCTGATCCAGGCACGTCGCTCGGCTTAGGGATCACGCAATTTTGGGGCGGTGAAACGAGCGTCGACGGTGTCGACGGCCATGACGCGCTGCGCACGACGCGGATGCGGCTGACGGCGTCGAAGTTCGTGACGAAGGCCGACCAGGTACAGATCCAGCTCGGCACCGACCTGAGCGTGCGCAACGGGCCGAAGAACAGCCTGCTCGTCGGCCTGCGTTACGCGCACATCTTCTGACGATGAGCCGGCGCCGGGTTCTGCTTCCGGCGCAAATCGATTCACTTTACCGACGGTTGATTCGTCGACACCCGAATCCCTTTCCAATGAGGCCATGCATGGAATCCGCAATCGATAAACACCTGGTCTGCCCGCGCACGCTGTCACGCCGTGTCGCCGACGATTACCAGCCGCCGTTCCCGATGTACGTCGCCCGTGCGTCCGAAGACCTGAGCCAAGTCGTGATGGGCTATTTCGGCGTGCAGTATCGCGGCGCCGACCAGCGCTCCGCCGCACTGGCCGCGCTGCGCCGGATCGTCGCCGATTTCGATGCACCGGACGGTCCGGGCAATCATGATCTGACGCAGCACACCGACAACGAGGGCTACGACAATCTGATCGCCGTCGGCTATTGGCGCGACCCTGACGCATACGCGCGCTGGATCGTCTCGCCGGCGGTCGCTGAATGGTGGGCATCCGACGCGCGACTGGCGGACGGCATCGGCTACTTCCGCGAGATCGTCGCGCCGCGCGCGGAGCAGTTCGAGACGCTGTACGCGTTCACCGACGATTTTCCCGGTGTCGGTGCGATCATGGACGGCGTCAGTGGCGAGATCGAGGAACATGGTTACTGGGGATCGATGCGCGACCGGTTCCCGATCTCGCAAACGGACTGGATGAATGCGGACGGCGAATTACGGATCGTCGCGGGTGATCCGGCACGCGGCGGCCGCGTGGTCGTGCTGGCGCACGACAACATCGCGCTGATCCGTTCCGGGCAGGACTGGCGTGCGGCCGAAGACGACGAACGCCGACTGTATCTCGACGAGATCGAGCCGACGCTTCGCAGCGGGATGGAGTTCCTGCGCGACAACGGCGTCGACGTCGGCTGCTATAGCAACCGCTACGTGCGGTCGATCGATCTCGACGGCAATCTGCTCGACGAGAGCTACAACATCGGCCACTGGCGCTCGCTCGACCGCCTCGAGCGATGGGCGGAGTCGCATCCGACGCATCTTCGGATCTTCGTCACGTTCTTTCGCGTCGTCACCGGGCTTTCGAAACTGCGGCTGTATCACGAGGTGTCCGTATTCGACGCGAAACATCAGGTCTACGAATACGTGAACTGCCATCCGACAACCGGGATGATGCGCGACGCCGTCGCCCGCTGAATCGTGCCGGCGCCGCGCAGTTCGGGCGGCGCCACCTTACCGAACTGGAGAACGTCGATGGCCATCAAACGCCCGACCCGCGAACAACTTTCCGACATCGCAGCCGGCTTCGGCTTTCATGTCGATGCCCGGCAGCTCGCCGATTACGACGAGGCGCTGCAGGCGAATTTCGACGCGTACGACGCGATCGACGCGCTGCCCGACTACCTGCCGGCCATAGCGTATCCGCGCACGCCCGGCTACCGCCCGGAAGGCGACGAGAACCGTTATGGCGCATGGGCGCGCAAGAGCACGATCCACGGCGCCGCCGACGGCAAGCTGCGCGGCAAGACCGTGGCCGTGAAAGACAACATCTGCGTCGGCGGCGTGCCGATGCGCAACGGCGCGAGCACGTTCGAGGGTTACGTGCCCGACGTCGACGCGACTGTCGTCACGCGGATGCTCGACGCCGGCGCGACGATCGCCGGCAAGTCGACCTGCGAGTACTACTGCTTTTCCGGCGGCTCGCATACGAGCGCGTCCGGGCCCGTGCTTAATCCGCGCAAGGCCGGACATTCGGCCGGCGGTTCGTCGTCCGGCAGCGGTGCGCTGATCGCGAGCGGCGAAGTCGACATGGCGCTCGGCAGCGACCAGGGCGGCTCGGTGCGGATTCCGTCCGCGTATTGTGGTGTCTACGGAATGAAGCCGACGCACGGCTTGGTCCCGTATACCGGCGCAATGCCAATCGAGGCGACCGTCGACCACCTCGGGCCGATGACGAGCAACGTGCTCGACAACGCGCTGTTGCTCGACGTGATCGCCGGTGACGACGGGCTTGATCCGCGCCAGCGGGCGCTGCCGCCGCGCGCCGACTATCTCGGTTCGATCCGGGACGGCATAGCCGGCCTGCGGATCGGAATCCTGCGCGAAGGGTTTGGACTCGCGAATTCGGAGGCGGTCGTCGACGAGGCCGTGCTCGTCGCCGCGCACCGGTTGCGCCAGCTTGGCGCGAACGTCGACGAGGTATCGGTGCCGTTGCATGCGGCCGGAACGGCGATCTGGCTGCCGATTGCCGCCGAAGGCGCGACTCAGCAGATGATGAAGGGCAACAGCCACGGCTTCAACGGGGGTGGTCTGTACGTGACTGGCATGATCGATCATCACGCGGGCTGGCGCGAGCGAGCCGACGAGCTGCCGGATACCGTCAAGGTGACGATGCTGCTCGGAGAGTATTTCACGAGCCGGTATCGCGGCCGTTATTACGCGAAGTGCCAGAACCTCGCACGGCGGCTGCGTGCGGATTACGACACGGCCCTGCAATCGTATGATCTTTTGTTGATGCCGACCGTGCCGATACGCGCGTCGAAACTGCCCGAGCCCGGTTGCGCGATGTCCGAATCACTGACGCGTGCGTTCGAGATGCTCGCGAATACGGCACCGTTCGACGTATCCGGACATCCGGCAATATCGCTTCCATGCGGGATCGCGGAAGATTTACCGATCGGACTGCAACTGGTCGGGCGTCGCTTCGACGAGGCGACGATCTACCGGTGCGCCTATGCGTATGAACAGTCGTCCGACTGGCGCCAGACGACGTTCGCATAATGAGCCTGGCACGTCGGCGCACCCCGTGTCGCGCCGGCGCGCAACGCGGCGCAAGCTTTCGAATGGGTTGGACAACGCGTTTTTGAATGGGCACGCTACTCGCTGCCGTTTGCTCATCCATGTGGGGCACGATCATGACAACACATTCGATCCCTCCCGTCCCCGGTAGCGAGGCCTTTGGCCTCGCGCCAGGCGGTGCGCCGTTCGAATGGACGCGTTCGTCAATCGAGGTCGCGACCGACGGCTCGGTCAGCCAGCGCATCGAATTCTGGCGCGAGATGATCCTGCGCCTGTTTGCGGATGTGCAAATCGCCGCAGTCCAGAAAGACGATTTCTTTGGCAGGGTGCGGCAGCGCAAGTGCGACAAGCTGCGGATCTCGGAGATCCACGCGAGCGAGCAGGCGGTGACCCGGCGCTTTCGTCAGGCGCGTAGCGAGTACGAGGACAAGTATTTCGCGGTACTGATGCTCGAGGGTAGCCAGTCGGTCGAGCAGGACGGCAAGATCGTCACACTGCGTCCGGGTGATTTCGCGGTGTACGACGCGACAAGGCCGCATCACCTGCAGTTCGGCCAGTCATGGCGCGAAATCGTCGTCAGCATTCCGCGCACGACGCTCAACCAGCTCGTCGTCGGGATGGAGCACCGTACTGCTTCCCCGATGCCGACCGGGCAAGGCGTCGGCTACGTGATGCGCGGGTTTCTCGAACAGATGTCGTCGCAGATCCGCCACGTGTCCGAGGACGAGATGCTGCAGTTGTCGGATACCGCAATCTCGCTGATCGCGATGACACTCGGGAGCCTCCAGCGCAACGACGTCGCGCAATCGCGGATGAAGGGGCTGACGCTCATGCGCGTGAAACGGCATCTGCTCGAACATCTGCGCGACCCGGAATTGAACCCAACGATGGTCGAGCAGGCGACCGGGATATCGTCGCGGTACATCAACAAGCTGTTCGAGGCAGAAAACACGTCGCTGATGCGCTACATATGGAACCTGCGGCTCGAACGGTGCGCGGAGGATCTCGCGAATCCGCAATGCGGGGTGCTGCGTGTGTCCGACATCGCGTTGCGCTGGGGATTCAACGACATGTCGCATTTCAGCCGAGCGTTCCGCGAACGGTTCGCGATGGCGCCGCGGGCGTGGCGCCGGCAAGGTGGTGCGGGGGCGGCGAGTTGACGGTGTGGCGGTTCTCCCGCCGATCCAATTGTGGGTATTCGCTACGGAGAGCGCTCCGCGCCTGAGACGCCTCTCATTGATACCGAGGCGTTTTTGTTTCGATCCATCAGGATAAGTATTCTTATCACAACATCTCGATTATCGAGCCAAACTCAAGCGCACCGAACCACGTCAGATGTGGCCGGCACGCACGAGCCTCACCTGCCGATCGGTAGCCCCGTCGGCTCGATCCACCCGAGCCGGTACGCGATCAGCAGCGACAGGAACAGCGTGATCGACAATCCGACGCGCGCCGCGAGCGACCACGCCATCCGCTTGCTCCGGCCGCGGTCGTGATTCATGAAATACAGCGCGAAAATCAGGCTTCCGATAATCAGTGCGAACGCCACCGAAACCAGCGCAATCTTCATCGTTGATGCTCCTCCAGGCCCGAATCGGCCTTCAGCAGTTCAGTCAGTCTTTGCCGCTCGGCAGCGACGTCGGCCACACCCGACGCCGGCCAGTCCAGTGCCACGCCATTGCCCAGCGAATCGCGCACGAGCGTCTGGTAACGCCGGCCGCTGATGCGCCCCTGGTCCAGCGCTTGCGAGATCTCATGTCGAAACGGTAGCGGAAAGCTCGCGTATCCGCGCGAGAGCGCCGCATATTGCCGCGCGTCGATCTCCTTCGACGACGGCACGACGGCCCACACCACGACGGCCACGATCGCTGCGAAAGGAATCGCCGTATAGCGGAGAACGAACTTGATCGGGGTCATGAGGCGGATATCAACGTAACGGCGAAATAGCGGGGAAATAGCGGCGAAACAACGCCGCATGGACGGCGCACGCGGGCCGTGTGGAACCGGCAGCCGCCCGGGCAAGCCGCGGCCGGCAGCGTCCGCCGACATTGTACTTAAAGCCAAATACGGCTAACAGAGTATGATAATGTCATTATCATGTATCGCAGATGATTCGAGCAACCCGGCCCCTTTGCCGGTGGTCCGCGCGGCCGCCTCGCAGCTGTGTCGGCCGTCCTGTCCGTGCCCGCGATCCGGGCGATCGAGCGAACCCCTATGCCAGCGCAGTACCTTCGAAGCCTCACGGGAAAACACCGCAGCGCGACCGCGAACCGTCAGCTCGGCTTTTCGCTGGCCTTCGTCGCGGGCGCGGCCAACGCCGGCGGCTACCTGGCGGTCAAGCAATACACGTCGCACATGAGCGGCATCGTGTCGGCGATCGCCGACCAGACGGCGCTCGGCGACATCCCGCTCGCGCTGGCCGGCATCAGTTCGCTGGGGTCGTTCCTGATCGGCGCCAGTTGCTCGGCGATCCTCGTCAACTGGGGGCGGCGCCGCGGCCTGCAGAGCCAGTTCGTGCTGCCGCTGCTGGTCGAAGCCGCGCTGCTGCTCCTGTTCGGGCTGCTCGGCAGCCATCTCGCGCTGTGGGAAGCGTTCTTCGTGCCGGTCACGGTCACGCTGCTGTGCTTCATCATGGGTCTGCAGAACGCGACGATCACGAAGCTGTCTGGCGCGGAAATCCGCACGACGCACGTGACCGGCATTGTGACCGACCTCGGCATCGAGCTCGGCAAGCTGTTCTACTGGAATCGCTCGGCCGTCGACGTGGACGCGCACGCGGTGATCGCCAACCGTTCGAAACTGAGGATTCACGCGACGATGCTGGCGTCGTTCTTCGTGGGCGGGCTCGCCGGCGCGATCGGCTTCAAGCAGGTCGGTTACGTGGCGACCGTGCCGCTCGCCTGCCTGCTCGTGATGCTCGCGGCGATGCCCCTGATCGACGACCTGCTTGCGTGGCTCGAACGCCGGCGTTGAGCCGACGCACACGCCGCAATGGCGCATTTGGTTCCGGCGCCGAAAGCGGATGCATTATAATTTGATTAACATATCGACCACCCTGCCGCACGATGGAAACGAAAACCGCCCGCCTGACCGTCCTGATCGATCCCGCCAAGAAAGAAGCGTTCGAAATGCTCTGCGCGGAGCAGGATCTCACACCGTCGCAAGTCGTGCGTCAGTTGATCCGCGAGTATCTCGACAAGCACGGCGTCACGTACAAGACGAAGAGCGCGCTCGGCAAGCGGATGAAGTAACGCGCACGAGCCGGCGCGCCGCGCTCAGGTGCAGATTTCCCATCGTGCATGTTCACGCGCGCGCCAGACGAGCCGCTCGGGAGCGATGCACTCCCCTTCCTTCATGCGCCGGGCGGTGGGCGACAGCTTGAGCTCGCCGGCCGACGCGAACCCCAGCGCGCGTTCGAGCAGGGTGCGCAGCGACGGCAGCGGGTTGCCGTTCTTCCACGCGAACGCGATGAAGTTGTTGTCGTCGCCGCACGGCAGCAGCGCATACGAATCGTCGAACACCTCACGCAATTGCTCGAGATACCGCGGCAACGCCGGATCGTCGTCCATGAAGTTGATCGCGAGCACGCCCGTTTCGCTCAGCCGCGCACGGCACGCGTCGAAAAAGGCGGTGCCCGTGCAGCGGCCCGGCATGCCGTCGGCGACGAACGCGTCGTGCAGGATCACGTCCGCCTGCACGTCCGGCCTGTCGATGTAGTCCGCGCCGTCCGCGCAGATCACGGCGAAGCGCGCGTCGTCTTGCGGAATCCTGAACACGTCGCGCAGCGCGATCACGTCCGGGTTGATCTCGACCGCGTCGATCGCCGTATCGGGCAGGTGACGATAGCAATACTTCGCCAGCGACCCGCCGCCGAGCCCGATCATGCAGATGCGCGCGGGCGCCGGCTGCAGCAGCAGGAAGCCCATCATCACGCGCGTATAGCCGAGTTCGAGCCGGACCGGATCCTTCAGCGACATGAAGCTCTGCGTGCCGAAGTGGTCGAAGTGCAGCGACACCGTGTGCTTTGTCTCGAGCACGAACGGACGGCCGTCGTTCAATGGCATCGCCAGAAACCGCAGGAATGCGTCATAGGAAATTCGATCCTCGCTCATGGTCGGCAGCCTGGGTAATCGGAGAGTCGGTCGAACCGCGTGCGGTCAGACCTTCTTCAGGTAGCAGGCCTTCAGCATGAAGCCGCCCATATCGGTCTTGCAATCGACTTCGTGATCGCCGCCGACGAGCCGGATGCTCTTGACCTTGGTGCCCATCTTCAACGTGATCGACGAGCCCTTCACACGCAAATCCTTGATCAGCACGACCGAATCGCCGTCCGACAGCACGTTGCCGTTCGCGTCCTTGACGACGTCGCCCGCGGGTTCGTCGCCCGCGTCGGCGCCGGCACCGGCCGACCATTCATGGCCGCAGTCCGCGCACACGGTCAGCGTGCCGTCCGGGTAGGTGTTTTCCATCGCGCATTGCGGGCAGGCGGGGGCGGCGTTCATTGCAGCTTCCATTCGGTGGGAGTTCGGGTCAATCGAAAAAAATGCCGGGCACGCAAGCGCGTGGCCCGGACCGCGCATCGCAGCGGCCCGTCGACAGAGCGACGGGGCGGCCGTCATGCACACGGCATTATAATGCAATACACATAATCCAGTTGTCGTATTATAATCGTCCACTTTCGATCATTCGCCGGACTTGATGGCGGTTTCGCTGAGGATGTCGACATGTTCGAGATGAATGATGCTCCGGTGTCGGGCGCGCAATGCCCGGCGCCCCATCGGGAAGCCGTGTCCCGTACCTGCCGGCCGGCCGTTGCGCGCCGTTCCGGCGACTTTCTCCGGGGCTGATCCGCATCGTGGCAACCGTCGTCTACGTTGAAATCGGCCCCGCATGGAACCGCGACCGCGCGATTGCGTCCCGCGACGCGATCGTCGCAGCGGCACACCGCTTCAAAAGCG
Organism: Burkholderia sp. Tr-862; assembly: GCF_011753085.1. NCBI lineage: Bacteria > Pseudomonadati > Pseudomonadota > Betaproteobacteria > Burkholderiales > Burkholderiaceae > Burkholderia > Burkholderia sp. Tr-862. Next base: position 9,116 of record NZ_VWWG01000019.1, on the reverse strand, counting down.
ACATCCTGCTGCTCGCCAACGGGCTCAGCGGCAGCGCGAAGGACGCGATGGCCATCGCGGCGCTGCAGATGCATGGCGGCACGTCCGCGCAGGTGCTCGCCACCGGTCCCGACGAGGAAGCGGCGCTCCACGCGCTGCTGCCTTTGCTGCAGGCGGGTTGACACCGCGTCGCCCGACCCCACGGCCTCGTGCCGTTCACCCTGAATCACCACTCTCCGAGGAAGCGATGAACGACAACGTCATGTCCAACACCCCCAACCTGTCGGCCTCCGCAATCTGGGCGCTCGAGCGCCTCGCCGATGTGCGCTACGGCCGCGATGCGCCGGCGCTCGACTGGTCGGTCGAACAGGAGCTCGTCGGCGCGGGCTTCGTGAGCCATGCGACGAACAGCCGCTCCGGCGCGTCGATTACGGCGCACGGCCGCAGCTTCTTGAAGAGCCGCAAGTAGGAAGGGCCGGCGCGGGTGCGATGCCGCTTCGTGCGACGCACACGGGCGTGTCGATGTTCTCCGTGACGCCGTCCGCCGACAACCCGCCGCGCCCGGGTTTCGCAACACGCTGCCGGCGCTCGACCCGCATTCGTCGAGCGCCCTGCGCCACGGTCAGGCCGCGATCTCGTCGTGCGAACTGACCGTGCCGCCACCGACAGACGCCGGCGACGGCCTCCGGTCGATGCGATCGCATTCCCCGAAGCAGGCAGTGATGGGCGGCGCCGCCGCGGTTTCCGCGGTATCGTACGGGACCCTGGCGCGGCGCACGGCCCCGCCTTCCCTGCCCCTTCCCCATGGAACGCCCGAATGACATTCAGCGCCCTGCCGCCCGTCATGTCCCCGCCGGTTCTCGACACCCCCCGCCTGATACTCGAAGGCCATCCGCTCGGCGACTTCGACGCGCTCGCCGCGATGTGGACCGAGCCGACCGTCGTCGCGCACATCTTCAACGGCGAGCCGTCCGCGCCGCGCGACTCGTGGATGCGGATGCTCGCCTATCGCGGGCTGTGGCCGCTGCTCGGCTACGGCTACTGGGCGATTCGCGAAAAGGCATCGGGCCGCTACGTCGGCGATCTCGGCTTCGCCGACTTTCACCGCGCGGTCGAACCATCGATTCGTGGCGTGCCGGAAGCCGGTTGGGCGCTCGCGAGCTGGGCGCACGGCAAAGGCTACGCGACCGAAGCGCTGTCGCACGCGCTCGGCTGGCTCGATGCGCAGAACCGGTTCGAACGCAGCGTATGCCTGATCGCGCCGACCAACGTCGCGTCGATCCGCGTCGCGGAGAAGGCCGGGTATGCCGATCCGGTACGGATCCGCTTCAACGACGCCGATTCGCTGCTGTTTTCGCGCGCGGGCCGGTAATCGCGATGGCGCGCGCCAGCCGCCGCAGTGCGGCCGATGGAGCCGATGCAGCTATTGCGCGCGCGCCGCGTCGACCTGCGTATGTCGGATGCACGGCGCGGGCGTATCCGTGCCTGTTCCGACGAGCAACGGACTCACATGAACAGCGCGCCGCACGAATGCGCCGCCGTCACGCGTCGGTCGGCCGCTCGCTGACCGGCGGCCCCGCCGGATCGTGCGGTTCGCGCGCGAGGCCTTGCGCGAAGACCTTCAACCCTTCGAGCAGCGGCGTCAGCGCGTCCCACAGCGCTTCGTCGTGCAGCAGCCGGTATGCGCCGCGCACGCCGGGCGCGACGTGTTCGTGCTCGGCCGGCTTCCACGCGCCGATGTGATGCATCGCATCGGCGGCCGCGAACACGGCCTTGCCGAACTGCTCCGGCGGAATGCGCGACAGCGCCATCACGAGCGCCGCGAGGTTCTGCACACCGATTTGCGTGCCGGGTTTGTCGAACGCGCCGACGAAAGTCTCGGCCATCTGCGCATTCGCGCTGACGACCTCGTTCGCGAAGCGCAGGAAGCCGTGCCGGTGCAGGCTGCCGAGCAGGCTTTCGAGCGCGTGGTGCGCGTCGGGTTCCGGTGCGGGAGGCGGCGTGCCGGGGGATGGGCGATCGGTCATCAGCTGTTCTCCGGATGAGGCGCCGCGCAGCCGTCGTTGCGGCAGCCACGCGTGCGCCGGATTCGTGTCGTGCTTCGTTCACCGCGTCCGCCGGCGCGAGGCCGATGCCGCCGTCAGTGCACCGGGCCAGCGGGCGGCGCCTTGTATTCGCTGCGCGCACCCATCGCGTCCTCGACGGTCTTCACACCACGTACCGCGGCCACGCCGTCGACGATAGCATGCCGTTCCGCTTCCTCCACCTGCCCGCTCAAGCGCACATGCCCGTGCGCGACGGTCACGTCGACGTCGCGCGTACGCCCGACCAGATGGCCCAGCGCGGCGCGTACGCGTTCGGCGACCACCACGTCGTCCGCATCGCCCGCGAGCCAGTCGGCGCGCAGGCCCGCGATCGCACCGCGCGCGTGGTCGGCCGCACGCTTCGCCTGCGTATTCGCATAGTCGAGCACACCGTGCCGGCTCGCCGCGGCCTTGTCGCGCACGTAGGCGCGCCGCCGCCGGCCCGACGCCGGATCGAAGAAGTACATCGCCGCCGCGCCGCACGCAACGGCCACCGCAAGATTCAACAACGGATTGTTCGAACGCGTTCTGGAAGTCATGGGAGCACCGTAGTCGAGATACCCGGAACCGCCGGGCTTCGTGGTCACGAGCAGCATGTGCCGTTCCTCGTCCGCATGCCGCTGCCGCGCGTCCGGCGGTGCGGCATCCTGGCTCGCCTTGCCCGCCAACCGCGCGATCGAAATGGCGAGCGAAATGACAAGCGCTTGAAAATTCCGCGGCCGGCGGCCGGCCGGCATGGACGGATGGCGCGGCGCAGGAAGGCCCGCGTGCGCGGCGCGCGACGGGGGCGCTAATCGCGCCGTGCGGGATCATCCGCCCACCGCCTACGCGCCGCCCGATGCGCACGTCCCGGCACTGCGCGGCATGCGCGCTGCTGGTCGCGGCCGTTGCCGCGCTGCCGGCGTAGGTGGGAGCAGGTTCATGGATCCGCGTCGAGGCTACACGTGTCACGGCGATACGTGCGCATCCGAGCCGAGGGCGACAATGCGGATGACCGTTAGTTGCGATTTAGACATGCCGTCGCGATCGGGAAAGCGGAAACGCCGCGCCGATCACCGGTCATGCCCGCGCCATCCACGCGGACGCCACAACGTAACCGCTGGTGACACGCAACCGCCCCATAGCCGGCGCTCACGGCGCCGCGCCATGCTCCCTCTGCCAGCGCTCCATCAGCGCGATCTCGTCGCGCTGCGCGGCGATGATGCGGCTCGCGAGCTTGCGCAGCGTAGGGTCCTTACCGTGTTTCAGCTCGACCCGCGCCATGTCGATCGCGCCCTGGTGGTGCGGCGTCATGTGCGCGACGAAATCGCGATCGGCGTCGCCGGTGTACGGTGCGGCGTCCATCGCCTCCATCATCCTGTGGTCCGCGCGCTTGTACGCTTGAGTCGGTGTTTCGGGCACGGCCATGGGGGTGGGCGGGCGCAACTGGCCCCACGCCGGCAGCGCGGCAACGGCCGCGACCAGCAGCGCGCATGCCGCGCAGTGCCGGGACGTGCGCATCGGGCAGCGAGTGAACAGATCCATGTCGTGACTCCTCGAAGGTTGAACGGCAGACGCACGCCGCGCGGCGGACCGAGCTCGCCTACCGCCATCGTGCGCGCGCATGTGCGTCGCACGCGCGATGGATCACGCGCATCCTGCGCGCCGATCTTGATCTTGCACGCGCGGACGTGTTCGCCGCGCCAGCCGTCGAGCGGCGCGGCGCTCGCATCGGTGTACGTATAGCCGAGCCCCGTCACGGGTCCCGCGTCGACCTCGACGACGACGTCGTCACGTGCCATGCGCAGGTGCCGTCGGCGTCGGGCCGATCGGTCGGCAAGCGGAACGCACGGGCGCGCACGTCGTCGATCGCCGGTGCGTCGGGGAGTGCCATCGCCGCACTCCGGATTGCTTGCCTTGTGTTTGCAACCCCAGCGTGCAATGCCCGTGCCCGATGCGACCGCGCGGCACGCGCCTTGCGTGAGCGCCGGGCAGCGCCGCGCACGACGATCGCCTGCGCGCGGCGCTTGTGCTCATCCGGAACCAAGGAGAAACGGCATGGCGACAGTGGCGGATTTCATCGTCGAACGGCTGTACGACTGGGGCGTGCGCCGCGTGTACGGCTACCCGGGCGACGGCATCAACGGCTTTTTCGGCGCGCTCAGCCGGGCCGAGGGCAAGATCGCGTTCATTCAGGCGCGCCACGAGGAGATGGCGGCCTTCATGGCGTCCGCGCACGCAAAATTTACAGGCGAGCTCGGCGTCTGCGTCGCGACCTCGGGCCCCGGCGCCACGCACCTCGTGACCGGCCTGTACGACGCGCGGCTCGACCACATGCCGGTGCTCGCGATCGTCGGCCAGCAGGCGCGCGCGGCGCTCGGCGGCCACTACCAGCAGGAAGTCGATCTGCCGGCGCTGCTCAAGGACGTCGCGGGCGCGTTCGTCCAGCTTGCAGTGGTGCCCGCCCAGGTGCGCCATCTGGTCGACCGCGCGGTGCGCATCGCGCTCGGCGCGCGCACGGTCACCGCGCTGGTGCTGCCCAGCGACCTGCAGGAGCTCGACTACGCGCCGCCGAAGCGCGCGCACGGCACCGTGCATTCGGGGGTCGGCTATACGCCGCCGAAGGTGGTGCCGCACGCCGACGACCTGCAGCGCGCCGCCGACGTGCTCAATGCGGGCAAGAAGGTCGCGATGCTGGTGGGCGCGGGCGCGCTGCACGCGACCGACGAGGTGATCGCGGTGGCCGACCGGCTCGGCGCGGGCGCCGCGAAGGCGCTGCTCGGCAAGGCCGCGCTGCCGGACGACCTGCCGTGGGTGACCGGCTCGATCGGGCTGCTCGGCACCAAGCCGAGCTACGAGCTGATGACCGAATGCGACACGCTGCTCGTCGTCGGCTCCGGCTTCCCGTATTCGGAATTCCTGCCGAAGGAAGGCCAGGCGCGCGGCGTGCAGATCGACCTGAAGGCCGACATGCTGAGCCTGCGCTATCCGATGGAGGTGAACCTCGTCGGCGACAGCGCCGAGACGCTGCGCGCGCTGCTGCCGCTGCTGAAGGAGCGCGGCGACACCGGCTGGCGCGACCGGATCGCGAAATGGAATGCGGACTGGCGCGAAACGTTGGCGGCGCGCGCGGCCGCGAAGGCGAGCGCCGGGCGCGGCGTGAATCCGCAGCGTGCGTTCACCGAGTTGTCGCCGCGGCTGCCCGGCGACGTGATCCTGACGAGCGACTCCGGCTCGTGCGCGAACTGGTATGCGCGGGACCTGATGATGCGGCGCGGGATGATGGGCTCGCTGTCGGGCGGGCTCGCGTCGATGGGCGCGGCGGTGCCCTACGCGATCGCCGCGAAGTTCGCGTACCCGGTGCGCCCGGTGATCGCGATGGTCGGCGACGGCGCGATGCAGATGAACAACATGGCCGAGCTGATCACCGTCGCGAAGTACTGGCGGCAATGGCCCGATCCGCGCTGGATCTGCATGGTGCTGAACAACGAGGACCTGAACCAGGTCACGTGGGAGCAGCGCGTGATGGAAGGCGACCCGAAGTTCGACGCGTCGCAGCAGATTCCCAACGTGCCGTACTCCCGCTTCGCGACGCTGCTCGGGCTGAAGGGCATCTACGTCGACGATCCGGAACAGCTCGGCGCCGCGTGGGACGAGGCGCTCGCGTCAGACCGTCCGGTCGTGCTCGAGGTGAAAAGCGATCCGGAGGTGCCGCCCCTGCCGCCGCACGTGACACTGCAGCAGGCGAAGCACTTCGCCGAAACGCTGGTGAAGGGCGACCCGCGCGAAGCGAACGTGATCATCGAGACCGCGCGGCAGGTGCTGTCGGCCGTGCTGCCGGGCAATGGCGAACGTGGCGGCAAGGCAGGCAAGAAAGAGTCGTAGCGGATGACGGGCGGCACGATGCGGCGCGTTCGCGGTGTCGCCCGTCGCGTGCCGTGCGCGGCAGCGCGGCAGTGCGTCAGCCAATATCGGCATCGTCGCTTCCGTCGCCCTGCAGCGCGAGCGCCACGTTGATCAACCCGACCTGGGCGAGCGTGAACGGGAAATTTCCGCACATGCGCTGCGCCTTCACGTCGTATTCCTCGGCCAGCAGCCCGACGTCGTTGCGCAGGCCCAGCAGCCGCTCGAACAGCGCGCGCGCGTCGTCGTCGCGGCCCTGCATCCGGTAGACCTGCGCGAGCCAGAAACCGGCCGCGACGAACGCACCTTCGTCGCCTTCGCAGCCGTCGTTGAAAGGCTGCGGCCGATAGCGGAACGGCAGCCCGTCCTCCAGCAATTCCCGCTCGATCGCAGCAACCGTGCCGGCCACGCGGGGATCGGACGCGTCGAGCATGCCCGTCAGCGGAATCAGCAGCAGGCTCACGTCAAGCCCTTCGCCGTCGTAGCGCTCGACGAAGCGGCCGAGTTTCTCGTGATAACCGCGTGCGAGCACTTCCGCGCGAATCGCGTCGGCCCAGCGCCGCCACACGTCGAGCGGCGCGTGATAACCGAACGCGCGCGCCGAGCGGTACGCGCTTTCGACCGCCGCCCATATCATCACCTTCGACGACGTGAACAGGTGCCGGCCGCTGCGCACTTCCCAGATCCCTTCGTCGGGTTCGCGCCAGACCGTCGCGAGATGCTCGATCAGCCGCCGCTCGAGCATCCACGCGTCGTCGTCGGGCGGCAACCCGTGCCGGCGCGCATGGTACAGCGCGCCCAGCACCTCGCCGTACACGTCGAGCTGCAGCTGCTCGGCCGCCGCGTTGCCGAAGCGCACCGGTTGCGCGCCTTCGTAGCCGGCCAGATGCGCGGCAGTCCATTCCGCCGCGCGACGGCCGCCGTCGGCCGCATACAGCACCTGCAATTGCGACGGATGGTCGGCGATCGCGCGCACGAGCCAGTCGCGCCAGCGCGCGGCCTCTTCGCGGTACCCGCAGCGCACCAGCGCGCGCAGCGTGAAACTCGCGTCGCGCAGCCAGCAGAACCGGTAATCCCAGTTGCGCTTGCCGCCGAAACGCTCGGGCAGCGAACTGGTCGGCGCCGCGACGATGCCGCCGGTGCGCACGCTCGACAGCAGCTTCACCGTGATCAGCGCGCGCTCGACCGCGTCGCGATACGGACCTTCCGCCGTGTTGCACTTCACCCAGCCGCGCCAGAACGACTGCGTGTCGCGCACCAATGCGTAAGTGTCCGGCACGGCCGGCGGCCGGTCGTACGAGCGCGCGTAGCTGATGCCGAAATCCACGCGCTCGCCCGCCGTGATCCGCTGCGTGCCGACGAGCCGGTCTTCCTGAACGTCGAGTTGCATCTCGGTATCGAGCCACATCGCATCGCCGCCCGTCATCATTCGCCAGCGCCGGCCGAAAGGACGGCACCACGGCAGCGCGTGGCCGTAGTCGAAGCGCACGCCGAGATCGACGTCGATCTCGACCGTGCCGCGCTCGCCGCGCACGCTGCGGACCAGGCACGGATCGGCCGTATTCCAGCTCATCCAGTCGAGGATCACGATGCAACCCGACGACGTTTCGAAAGTCGTCTCGAGAATCGCGGTGCCGGGCAGATAGCGGCGCGTCGCGCGTGGGTCCGGCTCGCGCGGCGCGATGCGGAAACGGCCGTTGTCGGGCGTGCCGACGAGTGCGGCGAAGCATGGCGGCGAGTCGAAGTCCGGCCAGCACAGCCAGTCGATGCTGCCGTCGCGCGCGACGAGCGCGGCACTGCGGCCGTCGCCGATCAACGCGTAGTCCTCGATCCTCATCGCGCTCACCGGTCCAGCTTGCGCGCGGCGACGAAGCCCGCCGCGAGCACCGTGACGACCGCGGCGAACGCAAGCGCGCGCGAAGCGCCGAGCCCGGCCTCGGCTCCGGTGCGGTGCGCTTCGGCGGTGAACGTGCGCACTTCGGATGCGGTGTCGTCCAGCGCGCACGGATCGCGTGCCAGCCGCGCGACGTTCGCGCCGAGCCCCGCAAAGGCATGGGCGGTCGCGCGGCCGACGCCGGCGCTCGCACCGGTGATCGCGACGGTTTTCACGGTCGATTCCTCCCACTTTTTCAGGTGGCCGGCACGCCGACGCCTGCCTCGGCGTTGCGTGCCGGAACACGATCTGCGTAGCAAGCGGCATGCCGCGCACCGTGCGGGCCTCGCGTTTCCCGGCGCGCACGGACCCGGTGAACGGTCACCAAATTTATAAGCCGGCTGGCACGCGCCGGACGTTGCCGACGCAAGCTCCGGGCCATGCGCAAACGCGCGGAGCGCGCACGGGAATTGCTCCGCCGCGAACGGTTTGTCGTCATGCCGTCGAATCCGGCAAGGAGTCGCGTTGCTTGTTCCGCCGTTCGCCCAAGCGCGCCGTATCGCGTGCATCGCTTCCGTCGCAAGCATCGTCGCGCCGGCGGCCGCGCGTGCGGCCGGCGAATTCGGTGAAGCCGCCGCCGGCCCCGCCGGACCGCTGCCGCTCGCGTACGTCGCGCATGCGGCGGGCCCCGCCGCGCGACCGGTGTTCGTGCTCGGCTGGGCGCTGCTCGCGCTGTGCACGTTCGTGTGCATCGCGATCGCGGTGTTGCTGCTGATCGCGATATTTCGCCGCCGCGCGCAGGCAGGCGAAGCCCAGCACAATGGCCTGGCGATCGTGACGGTCGGCTCCGCGATCTCGATCGTGCTGCTGTTCGGCGCGCTCGTGTACATGCTGCGCGTACTCGGCGTGGTCGCGGCACCGCCGCGCCCGCCCGCGCTGACGATCGTCGTGACCGCGCACGACTGGTGGTGGGACGTCCGCTATCCGGACGACGCGGGCGGCGCCGCGTTCGTCACCGCCAACGAGATCCACATCCCGGTGGGCGAGCCCGTCGCGATCGAACTGAAAAGCGCGGACGTGATCCATGCGTTCTGGGTTCCGCAACTGGCCGGTAAAACGCAGACGATTCCCGGCCAGACCAACCATCAATGGCTGCAAGCCGACCGGCCCGGCGTCTATCGCGGACAGTGTTCGCAATACTGCGGCGCGCAGCACGCGCACATGGCGTTCGAGGTCGTGGCCGAGCCGCCCGACGCGTTTCGCGCGTGGCTCGCCGCGCAGCGGCAGCCGGCGAGCGC